>JANLZV010000602.1:0-5346 GCA_031366425.1 Pyrinomonadaceae bacterium
CCTTCCGCACATCAGACGGCAAAGCCGCGATGTGTCGAGTACGTTCTAAGCTGACGATGCCTACCACGAAAAAGAAGCTCGAACTCGATCTCAGCGTTTTCCCATCTGGAAGCGTGACGGAATACAGCACGCTCGTCTGCCTCGCCTGTGTCTTCGACATCTTCACGAACCAACTCGGTTTCGCTCCGCGCACCGCCTATTCAGAAATCAGGAAGTACTCACCAACAATTGCCGAACTGACCGCGCCCAAAGCTTCCCCTCCATTTTTTGATTCCGACGACAAACAGGCGCGCTGTCCCTATTGCAATGCTGCGAAGCGTTGGCATGCACGGCTCGAAACGGTGCGCATCGAAGGTGGCAAAGCGACAGACGCCGCGCGCCGCGCTTTGTTGAAAAAGCTGCCGCAGAAAGACAATCAGTTTCAGTTGATCGAAACAAAGTCTGACAAGCGCGCGATCTTTTTTGACTGGCTGGATACTCTGGTTCGGAACTTGAATCTGGATGAAGAAAGTTGGCTGCTGGAAGCGACGCGTGCTTACCTCGCGCGCCTTGAACCAAAGACAAACTGGACCGAAGTTTTCGCAGACTTGCGAGCTGTGCGGCGCTCGCAACGATTAACTGCAGGCTGGGAACGCGAAGGCTCGCGCTTGTTTTTGGCTCCGTCCGTCTATAACGAAGCGCTGATCGTTCAATATCTCGTGAGCCGTTCTCACGTTCACGGCGGACAAACGACGGACGGACGCTTGACGTTGTTCGAGCTGGTCAGACGCCTGCGTTACAGCGGCTACGTCGACGCGAAAGAACTTTCCGGAGCTGATCAGTCTGAGACACTCGATTTCATCATAGAAAAAATTGCGGGCGGAGCAGGAAAAGTGAAGCTTTATCACATCGTGGACCGCCGCGAGTTTCTGGATAAGGTGAAGTCAGTTTATGCGCGCTACGCAGCCTGAGTTCATTGGCGTCGAAGAGCGGGGGCATGCTCCCGCTGGTTGCGGCGGCAAACCAGTCAGCATCTGCCGGGCTGGCGGCGGTAATGATGCGTGACCGGCCGCCGGCGTCCGATGCCGATCGCATTTCGCGAGATGATTAGCGTGGGTGGCAACTGGCGGCGCTTGAATTCGTTGGCCGGCGCTTCGACGCGGTTGAGAATGTCGTAAATCATGTTCGCCTCGTGCCCGGCGGCGATGATCTCTTCCGGCGTCGCCTTTTGCTCGAAGTACATTTTGAGAATCGGATCGAGCTGGTCGTAAGGCGGCAGCGACTGATCGTCAAACTGATCGGGCGCGAGTTCTGCCGAGGGCCGCTTTTCAATAATCGACTCCGGAATAATTTCCTGTTCGCGATTCAGATGACGCGCAAGCGCATAAACTTCCGTCTTCAGCACGTCACCAATTACCGCCAGCCCGCCATTCGTATCGCCATAAAGCGTGCAGTAACCCAACGCCAACTCCGACTTGTTTCCGGTGGAAAGCAGCAATCGCCCTTCGGCGTTCGAAATCGTCATCAGAATATTTCCCCGCAAACGCGATTGCAGATTCTCGGTCGCAATTGAACGCCCGCCCGCCGTCGGCGCCGGCAAGTGCAACTCATTAATCAAGACATTAAAAGCATCCGTGATTGGCCGCTCGATCACATTCACTCCCAACCGGCGGCAGAGTTCGACTGAATCGTCGATGCTTGAGCGCGACGAATAAGGCGAGGGCATCATCACCGCCAGCACGTTGTTTGCGCCGAGCGCTTCGGCAGCCAGGGCCAACACCAAAGCGGAATCAATGCCACCGGAAAGCCCGAGCACTGCTTTCGAAAATCGGTTTTTGCGCGCGTAATCGTGAATGCCCAGCACCAGCGCGCTGCGCACCGTTTCGATGTCGTCGCCAGGTAAACAACGCTCATCGGCAACTCCGCAATCCAGATCGACAGTGCCGAAAAACTCTGCAAAAGGCGGCGCCTGCAGAATAATTTTTCCTTCGCAGTCTGCAACGATGCTCGCGCCGTCAAAGATGACGCCGTCGTTGCCACCCACGAGGTTGACGAAGACGATGGGAAGGCGCGCCGCTTTCGCGCGATGTGAAACCATCTGGCAGCGCTGACCCATCTTGCCTTTGTTGAAAGGCGACGCATTGATTGAGACGAGCAACTGCGCACCCATTTCGATCAACTCGTCGGCTGGGTCGTGCGGGTAGAGCCGCTCTCTCCAAAATGTTTTGTCATTCCAAAAGTCTTCACAGACAGCGACGCCGAGTTTGCAATCAGGAAGCGCAAACAAATGGCGTTCGCGCCCGGGTTCGAAGTAACGGGGATCGTCGAACACGTCGTATTCGGGCAACAAGGTCTTGTCGGCAAAACCAAGCAGCTTCTGATCGCGAATGATGGCGGCGGAATTGAAAAGGCGGCGACCGGTGCCGGTTTCGTTGGGACGGACAGTGCCGACAATTGCAGTTAGTCCGGCGGTGGCGGCAATGATTCGGTCGAGCGTGCTCAGGGCGCAACGGGCAACGTCGCGATCCAGAAACCAGTCGAGCGAGGTGTAGCCTTGGATACTTGTTTCCGGCAGGACAACGACGTCGGATTTGTCTTTGCGGGCAAACTCGATGGCGCGAATGATGCTGGCGGTGTTGCCTTCGTAGTCGCCGTTGATTGTATTTATTTGGCCGATTGTGACGCGCATCTGGTTAAGCCCCACTCCTACAAACTCCGCTGTTTAGGTTTACGCTTCAGAGTGAAAATTCGCCCGCGCGATGTATGTAGGCTAGTCAGATCGTGCACGTTTCCCAGTAAAATCGCAAACGATATCGGCATTGCGTTTAGCTGAAGACGCAATATTACGTTCCGAATTTCCTGATTGACTTACAAGTTAATTGGCATTACAAGTGCTAACCGCTTTCTAAAATCAGCGATGAGTCCGGCAGGCGCGTTTGCATCAGGGGCCGGAGCGTTACCCGTCGTAGTAATTGAAAGGACCATGAAAATGAAACAATTTCCTATCGCCCGTCGAGAAAATCTTATCGTTGAAGAACTGCCAGACGAAGTGTTGGTTTATGACCGGAACACTGACAAGGCTCACTGCCTTAATCAGACGGCGGCGCTGATCTGGAAAAACTGCGATGGTGAAAAAACTAAAGGCGACATAGCGGCGTTAGTTCAGCACGAACTCCAGACCCCTATCTCAACCCAGGTGGTAACGCTTGGATTAGAGGAGCTGGCCGGTTATGGCTTGTTGCAGGAAGACGCCGCGGCACCCCCGCGCGAGCGATTATCCCGCCGCCGGTTAATCCAGCACTTAGGACTAACTGCCGCAATTGCCCTGCCCGTGATTATGTCCATCTCGGCACCGACAGCCGCGCAGGCCTCGTCTACCACCGATCCTTGCATTGCCAACCCGCGCGCAGAGGGTTGTCCTTGCACTTTTGACTCTGACTGCGACTCGGGAAATTGCAATGCCGGCACGTGCGGACCAGCGCTGCGGCCTCAGCGGAAGCGTTAGTAAGCAAACATTGGGACGTTGCCCCGTGATCTATGAAAGACACCTTTGCGAAAGCAACGGGGAAGCTGGTCGCCGACTTCCTGGCAGGCGCATGGCGTCTACAGCCTCCGGCCTTCGATCTTTCTGTAGCCGAGTTTGAAAAGATTGCGCCAATCTTGCTGTCGACAGGCGCGGGCGCGCTTGGGTGGTGGCGAGTTCGCGAGAGTACTTTGCCAGGTTGCGCCGCTCAGGAAGAGTTACATCAAGCCTACCGCCTCTATATCCTCGAGGCTCGTCTTAATCAATCCCGCATCGAAAAGGTCTTTACAGTGCTGCGCTCGTTTGGGATTGAACCCATTCTGATCAAAGGCTGGTCCGCGGCCCGCTATTATCCTGAACCCGGGCTCCGTCCTTACGGCGACATCGACATTTGTGTGCGCCGGCAGGACTTCCGTACCGCCGAGCACGCGCTCTCCGATTTTGATCCGTTGGAATTCAAACTTGACCTCCACTCCGGTTTTGCAAAGTTTGGCTTACAGCAGGAGGAGGATTTATGCGCGCGCTCAGAGCTTGCCTTGCTTGGGGAAACTGAAGTGCGCATTCTCGGCCGCGAGGATCACCTCCGAATAGTTTCTTATCATCTGATGCGCGAAGGTGCCTGGCGGCCGCTGTGGCTTGCGGATGTAGCCGCAGCGCTGGAATCGTGCCCGCGGGATTTCGACTGGAGTTACTGTTTGGGTGAACGACGGCAAGCTCGGGCGGTAAGGAGTGCGATTAGCCTCGCGCATCTTCTGCTGGGAGCGACAATCGACCATCTACCCGAAGCGCAACGCTTCGATCAAACTCCGCGTTGGCTGATTCCTACCGTGCTTAGGGAGTGGGGAACAGCGAAGCCTTCGATGCAGTGCAGACAAGCCGTGCCGATGTGGTCGCAGCTCCGTTATCCGAGGGGTCTTCTTAGTGGCCTGCGACATCGTTGGCCCAATCCGATCGAAGCAACTACCACTATGAACGCGCCATTCAATGACTTGCCCCGACTGCCGTTGCAGATCGGAAACTCGCTGCTTCGCTTTGGTTCATTCTTAACCCAACTGCCGAAGGCTTGGAATAAGTAGGCCATAGCCTTACTGCACGGAAGGCGGCATAGCCGCGGGGTCAAAGTTGAGCAACTTCCTGCGGGTACGCTATAGTTCCACAAGCCACAAACGGAGGGGTCGCATAATTGGTAGTGCAGCGGTCTTGAAAACCGCCGACCGAAAGGTCATGCAGGTTCGAGTCCTGTCCCCTCCGCCAGTTATTTCAAAACCGCGAACGCTTCCTGGAGTTGGCAGACTTGAGTGTGATGTTTGTAATCAACTTCAGGCTCCTCGCAATGATGCTGCTTTGGCAGGACCGCTTCAGCGTATTCAGGCGTATCTGGTCAGTTCTCACTTTTCATCTCGTCGACTCCCCGAATATGAAGGTCACAGCCGCCCGGCTGATTATTGGCATCGCGCTGCTGGTGCTGGCGCTGTTCTTGTCCGGGAAGTTGAGTGCGCTGCTCGATCGGCGCATTGCCAAACGCACCCATATCGATCCGGGTCTGCGTTACACGATTGCCCGGCTCCTCAGATACCTGCTCACGACGGTCGCGATTCTGGCAGTGCTGAAGGGTTCGTTCGAACTCGATCTGACTTCACTCGCAATCGTCTTCACAGCGCTCTCCGTCGGCATCGGTTTCGGTCTGCAATACATCGCGGCTGACATTGCCTCCGGGTTCATTCTGCTTTTCGAGCGGCCGATTCGCGTGGGCGACCGTATCACCATCGGCGACGACGAAGGCGATGTGCAAAGCATCAAACTGAGAACGACAATCATTTACACCAACGACCGCATCGCGATCA
>JANLZV010000623.1:0-2323 GCA_031366425.1 Pyrinomonadaceae bacterium
TACATACAGCGGGCTGTCAGCTTGCCCGTCATTCGTGTCTGTCACTTCTTCAAAGACAGGCAGGAATGCCCGTCCTACATTCAACGACAGGCAGGAATGCCTGTCCTACATACAGCAGGCTGTCACGCCCAACTGTTAAATTTCCCCTGTTTAGTGCCCGATCGGGGTCTCCTTGACACTGCTAAAGGCTGGCTGTTACATTACGCGGTCTTTTTGCAACATCCCAGTCCGCCTTGTACAAAGGAGCTCTAATTGAGTACTGAATCAGGATTTTTATTTACGTCGGAGTCTGTCACCGAGGGTCATCCAGACAAAATTGCTGACCAAATCTCAGACGCTGTGCTCGATGCCGCGCTGAGCCAGGATCCTACCGCGCGCGTGGCCTGCGAAACCCTAATTACCACCGGTCTAGTGGTGATGGCCGGCGAGATTACTACCGAAGCGCAGGTAGACTACGGCAAGGTTGCCCGCGAAACCATCCGTGACATCGGCTACACCCGTGGGAAGTTTGGATTCGATTGCGATACTTGCAGCGTGTTGTCAGCGCTTGATCGTCAATCGCCGGACATCGCGATGGGAGTGGATACGGGCGGCGCCGGCGATCAGGGCTTGATGTTTGGATTTGCGTGCACGGAGACTCCTGAACTGATGCCCTTGCCTATTCAGCTCGCCCACCTGCTTGCGCGCCGGCTTTCCGAAGTTCGTAAATCAGGCGATCTGCCTTACCTGCGGCCTGACGGTAAGTCGCAAGTCACGATTGAATATCGTGATGGTCGTCCTTTTCGCGCCAGTGCGATCGTGATTTCATCGCAACACGACAAGGACGTCACCAACGAAAAACTTCGCGCCGAGATTGAAGAGCAAGTGATTCGTCACACAGTCTCATCGGAGCTGCTTGATAACGACACGAAGATTCACATTAATCCAACCGGCCGTTTTGTAACTGGCGGACCGCAAGGCGATGCCGGCCTGACTGGCCGCAAGATTATCGTAGACACCTACGGCGGTTACGCTCCACACGGCGGCGGCGCGTTTTCCGGCAAGGATCCCACGAAGGTGGATCGCTCGGCGGCCTACATGGCGCGCTACGTGGCGAAGAACATTGTGGCGGCGGGGCTTTCTGATCGTTGCCTGGTCCAACTTGCCTACGCCATCGGAGTGGCCGAACCGGTCTCAGTAATGGTTGACACCAAGGGCACCGGCCGCCTCAGCGAAAATGCGCTGGCTAATCTGGTCCGCCAGAATTTCGACTTGACGCCGGCAGGAATCATGAAGGAACTCGATCTCCGTCGTCCTATATATAAAGCCACTGCTGCCTACGGCCATTTCGGTCGCGAGGAAGAAGGCTTTACCTGGGAGCGGGCTGATAAGGCCGAGTCGCTTCGCAACGCTGCCGGAGTTTAGTCCGGCGGTTTCGATCTAAATATTCATTGGCATTACAAAAGGACAATCTTAATGAGTGCAACACGCGCGATGGAATTTGACGTTAAAGATATTGGGTTGGCTGAACAAGGTAAGCAACGCATTGAGTGGGCCGAACGCGAGATGCCGGTGCTGCGGCTAATTCGTGAACGTTTCGGGGCCGAAAAGCCTCTTCAAGGTGTCAAGCTGGTCGCTTGCGCCCACATCACCACTGAAACTGCCAACCTCGCGCGAGCGCTTCAGGCCGGAGGCGCCGAGTCTGTTTTGATCGCCTCCAATCCCCTTTCCACCCAGGATGACGTAGCTGCTTCGCTGGTTTCCGACTGGGGCATTCCGGTTTACGCGATTAAGGGCGAATCTACTGAAACCTATAATCGCCACGTTCGCACCGCTCTCGATTTTCATCCCGAAATCATCATTGACGACGGTTCGGATGTGGTCGCTACGCTGCTCAAGGAACGACCGGATCAGGTCAAGGAACTAATTGGCTCAACTGAAGAGACTACCACCGGTATCCAGCGCCTAAAGGCAATGGAAACCGCAGGGGTTTTGAGCTTCCCGACAATTGCGGTAAACGACGCACAGACGAAACACTTCTTCGACAACCGTTACGGCACCGGCCAATCCACGCTTGATGGAATTATCCGAGCCACCAACATCCTGCTCGCCGGACGCAACGTTGTGGTCGTCGGCTACGGTTGGTGCGGAAAAGGCGTGGCTCTGCGAGCGCGCGGCATGGGCTCGAATGTGATTGTCACTGAGATTGACGCCATCAAAGCTGTCGAGGCCGTGATGGACGGTTTCCGCGTGATGCCGATGGCTGAAGCTGCGTCAATTGGCGACATCTTCATCACGGTTACCGGTAATCGCCACGTGATCGATCGCGCGCATTTTGCCAACA
>JANLZV010000624.1:0-1660 GCA_031366425.1 Pyrinomonadaceae bacterium
GCACGCGGCGCCGTTCAAACAGAGGCGAAACCCGAAGTTTCCACGGTAACAACGACCAAGAAGAAGCAATCGAAGGTTCCAGCCGTTGACGCAATTATTGAAACTCGCGACGAAGCTTTGGCAGCGCCAACAAAGGCAACCGGAAAAAGGGACCCACGACGAACCGAGCGCCGCTAAAAAGACTTGGTGAGGGCACGCTCGTGACGTTGAGCAAAGTTTTCGTTTTGATCGCTCGTCAGGAAGGCGGTGAAAGCGTCAACTGCGGAAAGAATGTTTTGGACGCAGCGCTTTTCCACGACATTCATATTTCGCTGGTGTCGTCACTTGATGTCACGGATGAATGTTCCAGTGTAGTCGCGGAGATGAGTCCCCATCATCGCCCTGACTCCTGGAATCACGCCAACGTAGAGAAGGTGGCTCGGGAAAAACTGCCGGTGCGCGTTACCGGGCAGCTCTATTTCGATTCGAGTCACTTCCCCTGCAGCGGCGGCCAGGGCGCGGGCGAGGGTAATCCGAAACGCATCGCCTTATGGGAAATCCATCCCATCTATAAGTTTGAAGTGTGCACGGGCGACTGCGATGGGGCCGGCCAGTGGGTGCCGCTTGATAAGTGGGCCGCGCAGTAGTCTCCGGAGAAGCGTGAGGTGGCAACGTGAAAGTTGGAGACGTCCTGACCTGGTCGCGCACGTTTACCGACGAAGAAATCCGTCTGTTTGCGAAACTTTCCGGCGACAAAGGCGAACATCATCTGGTCCCGGATGAGCAGGGCCGCTTGATGGCCCATGGCCTGCTCACCGCGACGCTTCCCACCAAGATCGGGGGCGATTTAAATTTCATTGCCCGCCAAATCACCTTTCAATTTCTCCGCCCGGTGTTTGGCGGTGACACGATTGAATGCGAAGTGACTCTTCTCGAGCTTGAGCAGGAAGACCAGCTTACGAATATGCGTTCGCGCTGGGTTTGTCGGAATCAACACTCGAAAGAAGTGATGACGGGAGAAGCGCGAGGTGTAATTCGCCTGAAATCCGAAGCCTAGCAAATCACGATTCGCCAGGCGGACCAACCATTGACTTGCGATCGCGAACTGAGATAAAAACCTCCCGCTTGCAGCAATAGACTTACCGCACGCCGGGGCCTTGCAGTCCGGCAACTGATTCAAACGTCCATCACGCTTGCTTTTATCTCCAGCGAGTGACTTGTTCCAAACAACCGAGACTTAGGCTCAACATTTACTACTATGAAAAAAATCTACTCGTTGCTGTTCTCACTTTTCGTGCCGGCCGGTCTATTGCTGGGGTCGCTCTCAGTCGCACCCGCACAGACCAACGCTCAGTCGCCGGCGGCAAGCAGAAGCCCGACAGTTACGGTGCCTGCTGATTCGGCGTCACCCGCACCTGCTTCCGCTTCCACTGCGACTCCGGCTGCGACGCAGGTGGCGACGCCTGTCCCGGCGCCGTCGCCAAAGGTCGTGGGAATGGAGGGTCACCTCGAACTGGACGACATCGTCCGAGTTGAAGTGGAAAACTTCACCGAGTGGGCCGCGAAAAACGATGCTACTAAGCTTGTGCCTTTCATCAACGGACGCGTCATTCGGGGCAACTATCCGGAAGAGATTCACCCGGACAAAAATCGTCTGCATTTCCATTTAGAAATTACACCA
>JANLZV010000629.1:0-3667 GCA_031366425.1 Pyrinomonadaceae bacterium
GAACGTAAGGCGAGGGCAACGCGGGCTCACGCGCTCTTCGCCCGAACCACTACGTCTACGTCACAATCCAGCACCTGGAGCAGCGCGAGCATTTGATCGAGCGATTTCGAGTAGTTTGTGGTGTCCATCAAGCGATAGAACTGAGTCGCGGAGGTACCCAGCCTGCGCACTGACGCGAGAAGACAGTCACGATGTCCCCCGCCGACATGGACAGTTCCCGTTCAGAGTCGGCGACAAAGTCGTAGATGGCGACGTAGATCCCTCGAATAAAGCCCACCTCGCGCGATTGCGAGCTGGCAAGCGATCCGTCGTCATCCTCGCTCGCGTACCGCTGGGAAGAGGAGACGTCGTCGTCGTTTTCTGGTGATTGCCGGCGCGGTTGCTACCGCGCTATTTATCGTATTGCGATTGGTAAACCGCTACGGCGATCCAATTCCCTGGTCGAAACAGAACTCAGCAGTATTTACACTTCTGTCATTTCTTAACCTGACAAAATATCCGCCGTCGTTGCTGTTTCTCTTGATGACGCTCGGTCCAGCTTTATTGCTACTGGCGTGGTTTGAACGAAGACCCGCTGCTTCGCCGGCGGACGCAGAGAGTTCATCCCCGACCTGGGCGGGTCAACTAAAAAACTTCTTCGTAACTTTTGGTCGAGTCCCGCTCTTCTTCTATATCCTGCAGTGGTTCACGGCCCACCTTATTTCGGTGTTGGTGCACTGGGCAGCGGGCAAGCCTGTGCGTTGGATGTTTGGCAGCCAGATAGGCATGACGCCGCCGCCTCCGGGAGTTGGGTTCAATCTCGCCGTCGTTTATCTTTGCTGGCTCGGAGGCGTGCTGCTGCTGTACCACTCTGCAAATGGTTTGCCGCAGTGAAAGCGCGCCGCCGCGATTGGTGGTTGTCGTATTTGTGATACTAACGATCTAATTGCGAATTCCGCCGAGAAGTCGAGAGAAGCAACGTGGTCGAATCTGCCCTCATATCGGTAATCATCCCGACTTACAACTACGCGGCCTTCATCGGCGAGGCGATTCAAAGTGTGCTCGATCAGACATATCGTAAATTCGAGATCGTCGTCATCGACGATGGCTCAACCGATGACACGAAAGAAGTAGTGCTGGCCTTTCCGGAAGTGCTTTACCTTCATCAATCCAATCAGGGCATTGCGGGCGCCCGCAATGCGGGTTGGCAGTCAAGCCGGGGCGAGTTTCTGGTCTTCCTGGATGCCGATGATCGCCTCTTGCCCCGGGCGTTGGAAGTTGGCGTGGAATCGCTAAAGGCTTGCACTGGATGTGCGTTTGTTTCGGGTCATTGGGAACTAATCGCCTTCGATGGCCGTGGATTGCCTTCGCCACCGGTCGTTTGTGTTTCTGACAATCACTATCGCGCGCTTTTGGACTTCAACTACATCGGTACCGTGGGCCAGGTGATGTTCAGGCGCTCCATTATTGAGGAAGTAGGCGGATTTAATGTGACCGTACCTGGCTGCGACGACATCGAACTATACATGCGGATCGCCAGGCAGCACCCGGTCTATTGTCACGACCAGATAGTTGCACAACATCGCAGGCATGGCTCGAACACGTCAGGTAACCGAAGCTTGATGTTGCAGTCAATGTTGAAGGTCTATCAATCGCAGTCGGAACACGTGCGTGGCCAGCCGGAGCTTGAGGCCTTCTACAATCAGGGCATTGAGTATTGTAAGCACTTCATCAGGAAAGAGCGGAAACGAAAGAGTCAGGAACGGTTTGAGTCCAACTGGTTGGTGAAGAGTCTGATAAATCTCCGACATCGAATTAAAGCGGCGCTAATATTTCATCGTTACACTGTGAGTCGCCGTCGCGGCAAAGACTAGCCGTCGCTACGCCGGCTACCAAACAGGTTCTCTGTTCGCGAATGAGTAAAAAGCTCCCGATTTCAGTTGTTATTCCGGCCTTGAATGCCGAGCGCTTTATTGGTGCGGCAATAGAAAGTGTCCATGCCCAAACTCTTCAGGTTTCAGAAATTATCGTAGTAGATAACGGCTGCACGGATCGCACGGCAGAGATAGCTTCTCATTTGGGAGCGGTCGTGATCGAAGAACGGGAGCGCGGCCTTTCGCGCGCGCGTAACGCCGGCATTCAGCGCGCCACTCAAGACTGGGTCGCCCTTTTGGATTCCGACGATTTGTGGGACCCGCAAAAAGTTGAAGCACAGTGGTCGGCAATTCGCACGTTTCCAAAAGCGGGACTCGTCGGCTGCTACTTTCGCGCGTTTGAGGGTGATACTGTTGTGCTCGAAGAGTCTGATGAGGTTGCGCGTGATAGGTGGAATGGATATCGAGGGGAGGCGACGGTTGCAGTCGAAGGCCGCTACTTTCCGAAAGTCGAACCCGAATTTTTCCCGCGGTACCTTCCCTCGTGCTCTGATGCGATGTTGAAGCGCGAAGTGTTTTCAGCCGTCGGGCTATTTGATGAGGCAGTGCTCTACAACGAAGACTTTGAATTATTTATGCGCGTGTTGGCGCGCTATCCGCTGGCCCTCGTGGAAAAGACGCTGATCAGTTGCCGTCGTCACGATCGAAAACATTCTCGCAACGTGGTGGCGATGCGTGATTCGGTAATCTCGATCGTCAACCACATGTTGGCGCATCCAGATAATTATCCGCCCGGTGCGCCGCAAGTTTACCGTGATCGAATCAAGGAAAATTTTCTGATCGCCGAGCAGGCGATTCAGGGACAGCGGAAGATAGATCAGGAGAAGGCAGACGGCGCATGAACCGGATAAGACTTCGCACAGCAGTTGTCATAATCGCTGGAATGCTTCTGGTGCTAGCGATTTCGCAAGCCCATGGATTTCGCGAACAACCAATCGCCGTGGCTTCCGTTGATAATGACGCTGCGAAACGGAACGCTTCTCTTATGACTGACGCCGCCTGGACGTTAGGCAGCAAGCCGCAGCGCGGTTGGTATCTCTACGTCCCTCTGATCGACCGTTTGATCGACACCAAACAAGATCCGGCCTCGCGAGGTTTCGCGTCGGCAGTCGCGCGCTGGCAAAAAAAGACCGGCCACGCCGCCACCGGAGTGTTGAACGAAGAGACGCTGTATCAGATGATTGCCGAATGGCAGGTGCGCCGGATCAAAGACCGCACGCCGGCACAACCCGCGCAACTCCTAACTGCACCGATTTCCGATTTTTACGATCCGACTCGCGCGCTTGAACTACGGCAGGTGGAGCGCGGCACTTACGCCGCTTACAAACGTCTGGTGGCGGCCGCACTCTCAGACAAGTCTCTCGGCTTGGCACGCAATCCCAGAGGACCAAAGGGCGAGCTTGCGGAGGGTGAAAAGTTTCTAAAGATCATCTCTGCGTTTCGCACGCGCGACTATCAAGACAAACTCCGTCGCGAGTCGCCAAACTCCGGCACTGCAGGGCTGGCGGTGAACAGTCCGCATTTCACGGGACGAGCCCTGGATCTTTACGTGGGCGGGGATCCAGTTGACACCCTCGATTCAAATCGCGCCATTCAGATCCGGGCCACTCGCAGCTGTGTTCAGGGCGACGATCGTGTTCCGCGCATTCACCGAGGCCCCGCCGACGCCGTTATTGAAAATGCCCCCACCGCTGCCGCTGGCAGAGTTGCCGGAGATGGTGCTGTTAATGAGGGTCGCCTTGGAAACGGACAGG
>JANLZV010000672.1:0-2109 GCA_031366425.1 Pyrinomonadaceae bacterium
TCCTCGAAGCCGGGCACGTCGTGGCAGCCATAGCAGCCGAATTTCGAAATCGTCTTGCGGCCGATGTACAACAGTCGCTGATCGTCGCTGAGCCGTGCTGACTGTACGACCCTTCCGCGCTGGCCCTGGACGCCGGCCACACAAACGTTGAGCAGAATTGCGGCCACAGAAGCAACCGCGACGACAGTCCGCCAACCGGAGAAGGCGCGAGGCCGTGGGAATTTTGATTGAGTCATAGGTGTCACCATTCTAGTAGACGTCGCAAGCAATAAAATAAACCTGCTTCTTCCGCTGCACCCCGGTTAGACGCGTGCGCAGGCAGCCAAGTCTGAGAAAGTTTTATTACATTCGTCCGCTCGACTTTTCTACACGGATGAAAGACTTAAGGCCAAAACATAGGTTCGCGCGTCCAAAGAGAACCTGACCAGATTATCGGGCAAAGAGAGTCTGACGTCGGGTCATCCCCAGCGTAGTTAGGGATGAGGGCGCTGCATTTGGCAAGAATGCAGCGCCCTCAATTTTCCTCGCGATTGATCCGCCTTACGTTGCCAAATAAAAAGTCTCACATTTCCCTTTTGGTCGCTTGTCGAAAACACTCGTATCGAGTAACCTCAGCGCGCTAGCAATAGATCGACGTTGGACGGTAGTTCGCTTGCCACGGGCTCTCCAACCAGGACGTCAAACTCCCCCAACTTGGATTTTTTAGTTGCGTAATTCAGCGTCTCGCCCGCTAAACGTTAAGTTGTCGCGGTCATGAAGAAAAATCTCTTTGCCCTACTCCATGCGACGAGTGTGCTGCGGCTCATCGCTTGGCTAAATCGTCATCGAGTAACCGTGCTTTGTTACCACGGCGTAACAAACCAGTCTGGATTGCATTCGCACGACCCGCACCGGCTTCATCTCCAGCGCGAGCGCTTCATTCAACACCTTGACTACTTGCAGTCGCATCACCGGATTGTGTCGCTGGCGGACTTTGTCCAAGCCCGCCGTAACCATTCCGAGCTGCCCGCCGGCGCCGTGGTGCTAACTTTCGAGGACGGCTTCCGCAACTTCTTTTCCGTCGTCGCACCCATCCTGCTTGAACGCGGCATTCCGGCGACGTCATTTATTGTGACCAGCCCTGAGTTTACTCGAGACGCTTCGGAGTCAGACGCCGGTTGGCGACTCAAAGATGATGATTCCTATATGTCGTGGGATGAGGTGCGTCAGTTGGCTGCGCGCGGGATCGAATTTGGTTCGCATACTTCCACTCACGTGCCGCTCTCGGAAATCTCCCCGCTGGATGCCGAAAGCGAATTGAGGGATTCGCTAAACGCCTTGCAGCAGGCCCTCGGTTTAACGAATGTGCCGTTGTCTTATCCGCACGGAAAGACTTCTGAAGTCGTAAACGAAATAGCGAAGGCCGCGGGCTACTACTGCGCGCTGACAACCACGCTTGGTCAAAACGAGAATGATTGCGATCTGTTTGCGCTGAAGCGGACAGTGATTTCGGCAGACGACGACGTTTACACTTTTGCAGCTCGGCTCTCGGGACTCACCTGGCGTTGGGGTCAGTTTCGTAACCTCAAGCCTTCATGGGGACTGCCGGAGTCCGTTTCGAATCAACCCACCTACGACCGCTATGCCGCCGGCAATACCGAATCCTGATCGGGGCGGACGCAGAAAAAAAACGGTTCCGGGTAAATGCCGTAAAGTTTGAGCTCGCTCATAAGGTCGAACAGTTGCGTGCGTTCCATCAGACGGTTCTCCTGAGGTTGTCGTAACGGGCACAATCGGCGATCGGTGCATGGCGCAGGGTCAGCGCGGCGGGTGTGAGGATGGTGGCCGGCGGGGTGGGATCGCGCTGGCGAGCCAGGATATTGAGAACGACATCGGCGGAGTGGACGCCGTGGGCGATCGCCTCGGCACAAGCCGCCTCGACCGCCGGCAGTCCGTCGGTGAGCACCACGGTGAGGATGTTGACCATCTGCCGATTGCCGTCGTCGGCGCTGGCAAGCTTGCGCCGCACGCGCTCCATGGCGGCCGGCAGTACCCAATCCTTGAAGGGCGCACCGTTGCGCAAAGCGCCAGGTTTGCGGGCGAGCACCGGAACGTAGTGCCAGGGGTCGT
>JANLZV010000696.1:0-3087 GCA_031366425.1 Pyrinomonadaceae bacterium
CCCGCGTTCACCAGCGGGTTGCTGTTGTAGAGCGAACCAGCGAAGTTGTCCTGGATTTGCGATGACGGCACCGGGACCCCGGTCGCGTCAACAAAGGATGAGATGCCCGCATTGCGGGCTGAATCCAGCAAGTGGATGAACAGCATGTTTGGGTTCGTGTCCCAATTGCTGATGTTGGTGAAAGTTATCGAAGCGCCGGTAATCTGTTTACCCGCGAGGTTTGCGTTGTCAATTCTCCACGTGTAAGCGCGGTGATGATCGAGGTCGACCTGGTTGGGCCCACCTTTTCCAGCATTGGGTGCGGTCACCGGGGCGCGAAAAGTAATGGTTTCGGCAAAGGCCGCGGCCGGCAATCCCATTAGCGTAATCGCGGCAAGCAAAAGTAGCGTTTTCTTCAAGGTAAATCCTCCTCGGGGTTTCGATCCAACCGTCCTACCCTTTAACAATAGGAGGGATGGAGGTCGTTTTCCGGAAAAGGGTGGAGAAAGTTAACTGCCTTCCAGAAGACCGGGACGCAACGAGATGAGGCACGGCAAGCCGTCCCAATTAACCCATTTCCACGTTATTTGCCGATGACTTTCCCTGGAATTTAGGCCGCACGGTGTGGGCTGTTCGCCTGTTTCCCAACACTGCGTCGCGCGAGGAAGCTATTCGCCTCTTCGCGGGCAATGATTCCTTTTCGAACTAGTTCATTGATGGCAGTGTCGAAGGTGACCATGCCATGGGCTTGGCCCGTCTGCATTGATGAGTGAATTTGAAAAGTTTTTCCTTCGCGGATCAGGTTCGCGACCGCAGGGACGTTCACGAGTATCTCAACGACGGCTGCGCGTCCCTTGCCGTCTTTACGTGGCACAAGTGCCTGGGCCACCACGCCTCGCAGGCTCTCAGAAAGCATCACTCGTATTTGCGACTGCTGGTTCTCGGGAAACGCGTCAATGATTCGGTCTACAGTTTTTGTAGCGCTGTTCGTGTGGAGCGTGGCTAATACCAGATGGCCGGTTTCGGCGGCGGTTAACGCTAGTGAGATAGTTTCGAGGTCGCGCATTTCGCCAACCAGGATCACATCCGGATCCTCGCGAAGCGCAGCTCGCAAAGCCTGATGAAACGACTGGGTGTGGCTCGATACTTCGCGTTGATTGATCAGCGACTTATCATTGTGATGAACAAATTCAATAGGGTCTTCGATGGTGATGATGTGTGCTCGTTGACTGGAGTTTATGGTGTGAATCAATGACGCCAGCGTCGTGCTCTTACCTGATCCGGTCGGACCGGTAACCAGAATCAAGCCCTCAGAAACGTTTAGCAGAGCCTCAACGTTTCCCGGCAAGCCCAACTCCTGGACCGTTTGGATCCGTTCAGGAATCCGGCGGAACACCGCGCCCACGCCTTTTCGCTGGTTGAATACGTTTACGCGGAAACGTCCAAATCCATCGAGAGCGTAACTGCAATCGAGATCCATCGTCTCGAGAAAGCTCTCGCGTTGTCGTTGCGGCAGGACTTCAAAAATCAACGCCTGGCAGACTTCTGGAGTCAGCTCTTTGTAGTTGAGCTTTACCATTTCGCCATGGATTCTGAAGTATGGTGCCGAACCGCTGGCCACATGTAGGTCCGAAGCGTCACGCTCCACCATTTGTTTTAGGATGTCGTCTATTCGCGCCATTAGTAATTACCTATTTGAGTTTGAAGCAGGTTTCCACCTTGTTCGCTTAAAGGATTTGCCTGAACGCTGTCGGTTGAACGTATTGAAACTGCGGTGTAGAAGGGGGGAGACGCTCGGGATTGAGAAATGATGAATCAAACGCCCAATTTCTGATTGGCGCACCGTAGATAGTTGAGTTGGCGTTGTATTGGCCCAGCGCCTGGGTTGAATGATAGAGCGGGATCAAGGAGCCGATAAAGTTCCATCGTGCGCCCCAACGTTCCAGAAATCGTGGAAAGTTGTGCATGCCTCCATTTAGGCGGGATTCGCCGGCGGCATTGTTTCCGGCATCGGGCAGTCCTGCGAGCGCCCCCAGGTTGTTGCCGGCAATGAGACCAGCTCTGACCGCCGTCTCAGAAGTGACTCCGGGCAGGTTCTGGTCGGCGATGCGCCGATTTACGAGTCCGGGATACATCGCCCCAGCACTGTCCGCCCAGGTTTTCGAAAGAGGGAAGAGCGCATCGCAGACTAGCGATGACGGCACTTGGTTGCCGAGATAATGATATGGGCCTGCCGGATCAGCCAGGGAAGATATTCCCGCCGGCGGCGCGACGTTGATGCCCGTCGTGTTGTAGTTTCCCCAGGTGTACAGCATGTTTTCCGAGGAGACAGAGATTCCAAGTGTATCGGATAATTTGCCGGCAGCCCCGGTAATCTGAAGATCCTCAGCATTGAACAAACGCACCGAGCGACGGAAGTATCCGTTGGGATTGGACCATGCCGCGACAGTTAGCGCGCGCATAGTTCGATCCGCGCCGTAAACTCCGCCGAGCACCGCCGGATCCGGAAGCTCCGTGATGTCTTTTTCGAGGGCGTTATTTGGCTGCACATCTTCACCGGGATCCAACGCGCCGTTTGGACCATAAATATCTTCGTTATCAACCATGCCGTTGGTACTGTTGACGACTGCTCCGGCGAGATCCAAGGTGGGCTTTACTTTGTCGCCGCGACGATCAGAAACATAGACAGTAAACCCGCCAGGATTTGCGACATTCGTGCTGACTGCGCTGGTGCCGGCCAGGAGATTGGCGTCATAAACTCCATCCAGCCAACGGGCCAGATTTCGCATGTTGAGCTCGACTACATTTGTGATACCCCGCTCGTAAACCGTGTCGCAGTTAACCGCGTCGATGCATCCCTCGCGAACGTTGTAGAGATTAATTGGAACGATCGCGTTCCATTCGTTGTTTGCGGTCCAATTCGCTGAGCCCCAGTCTGAAACATTCATCGTGGGTGCCGTGTCTGCGCGTTGCGCTTGTCCCGCTCCGATGTCATCAATCAAGCCAAGTAGATAACCGTAAGTTGGATTTTGAACTGGGCCGGGCAAGGTTTGAATTTCCCCATCGGCGGCGATATTTGTCTTGGTAATGATATCCGTAAGATTGTTC
>JANLZV010000741.1:0-2067 GCA_031366425.1 Pyrinomonadaceae bacterium
GGCCGACGCGGCATTCGCACCGCTGATGCGCTGGTGCCCGATGTATTGCGCTCGCGCATCGAACGAAATCTGGAAGATGCTAACCGGATCATTCAGGCTTACGGCGGTGAGAAACTCGATGCCAACGAGATTTTTGACGAGATGTCGCAACTAACCGAGCGCCTGGGCGCGTTCATCGGCGACACCACCCACTACTTAAACGTAGCAGCCTGCGAAGGAAAATCCATTTTGCTGGAAGGCGCCCAGGCGACCTTGCTAGATGTGGACCATGGCACCTATCCGTTTGTGACTTCGTCAAACACGGTGGCCGGCGGTGCGATTATCGGCACCGGCCTCGCCCCTAACCGGTTGAACGGAGTGCTCGGAATTGTGCGCACCTACACCACCCGCGTTGGTGAAGGACCGTTTCCCACCGAGATGCTCGAAGGCGAAGCCGAAATGGGCCAGCTGATTCGCGAACGTGGTCGTGAATACGGCGCATCAACCGGACGACCGCGTCGTTGCGGTTGGTTCGACGCATTTGCCACGCGCTACGCCGCCGAGATTAATGGGTTTAGTTCGGTCGCCCTGACCAAACTAGACGTGCTCGATGCGCTCGCAGAAATCAAAGTCTGTGTGGGTTACAAGCTTGATGGCGGCGTTTGCGAATCGCTTCCCGCAGTCTCGCAGGATCTTCGTCGCATTGAACCGGTCTACGAAACATTGCCGGGATGGCAAACATCAACGGTCGGCACGACTGAGATGAGTGCCCTTCCCGCAAACGCGCGGCGCTACGTAGATTTCCTCTCCGAAAAAATCGGTGTAGAGATCGGATTAGTTTCTACGGGGCCCGAGCGTTCCCAAACAATCGTGGTCAAGGACTCGGCAGTGGGACGATGGCTCGGAAAATAGTCCACAGTCCAAAGTCTAACGTCCAAGGTCAAAAGGAACGACGGTGCGGAGACGACCTTGGACTTTGGACTTTGGACTCTAGACTTTGGACATTGGACATACTGTTTGGACATTGGACTTATCCGTCGGTAGAATGCCGTCACCGTGTTTTTGATGTGGGCCGATAGCTCAGTCGGTAGAGCAACTGGCTTTTAACCAGTGGGTCGCAGGTTCGAGTCCTGCTCGGCTCACCACTTATTAAGATAGGGCAGTCCGTATGGGCTGCCTTTCTTTTTTCGCACCTTCCATCGATGACCATCAACGGCTCCATCATGATCGCCGGCTCGCGTGACATAAATCGGGATACGGCGCGCACTCTCTTCGAGCTACACTTGTCGGCCTTCCTGGGCCAGGGCCGAACCTGGCTCCTCAGCACCGCCCGCGGGATCGACGAATGGGCTCTCGAATGGCTGCTGGAAAACGGCGAAACCTGCTGGGCGGTCGTGCCCTACACGCGTTTCAAGCTGCCCCAGCGGATGCAAAGACAAATCGAAGAAACGGACCGCATCATTGAGTTGCAACTGCCGAAACGCAAGACTGCCAGCGCGATCAGAAATCGCCACATGGTAGACCTGGCCCAGGTAATATTTGGTTTTTGGACCGGCAAAGGTGGGAGCACGTTGAAGACGTTTAAGTATGCGCTCCGTCAACGACGAGAGGTACACGCCATTCCGGTGAGTGAAAATTCGCCAACCTGACGAAACGCTACGACCCTTCCGCAAGTCGTTTGAAGTTGAGTAACTGCCTGCGCATCATGATCAGATCGCCCCACGGCAAGACAAGCCTCATGAGATTTCCGCGAACCCCGCGTGGATATCGCACCACTAGCTTCACTACGAGACGTGAGACGGCGGGCGTCGTCGGAACGATGAGATAGGTGACCGTCAGGTCGCCGAAAGATTTTCGAGAGGGGCTATTGGGTTTGAGTCGAAGTGTCAGATGCTCCGGCCGGGCAAAGTCAACCAGATCAAATATCCGCATCATGCTCTGGCCCGTCGCAAGATCTTCGAGACCTGGAGTTAACTCACGCGGACTCTGGCGGCCGCCGTTATCGAGCCAATCGTAACTATAGGGTGCCGCCCGCATCTGACACAGCCAGCGAAACAAATGCTCCGCCGAAGCATTGATCGTGACGCC
>JANLZV010000743.1:0-3988 GCA_031366425.1 Pyrinomonadaceae bacterium
CCGCCGCGCAAAACCTTCTGATTAACGAACCACTTATCATTGTATTCATCAAACTCGGGTTTGACCCGGCCGCCGGACAATCGCGCGCGTTTCCCTGGGGCGATGAGCCCGCGGTAGTTTCTCGAGTGAACTTGCTTGAAAACGGAATCTGGACACCCGTGCCTGTCGGCAGCTTTCCGGCCGGCCAGAACAACTATGGTTGTCACCAAATGATCGGGGACGTCTGGGAATGGACCACTTCAGACTACGTTCCGTATCCGGGGTTCAAATCCGAGTTTGATGAATACAATGATAAGTGGTTCGTTAATCAGAAGGTTTTGCGCGGCGGCTCCTACGCGACCCCGCAGCAGCATATCCGCTCTACTTATCGCAATTTTTTTCACGCGCATGAACGCTGGATGGTTTCCGGTTTCCGCTGCGCTCAAGACTTGTAATGCAAACTGTTAGTTTGCGGACGTCACACTTGGTTTACTTCGCGTGTCCCTCCGGTAGTTCCATTTCCAATCTTGCCAATGTGCCACGTAACGAGCCTTAACTGGGTTGTTGAGGACGTAACTTACTGTTCGCTGCCATTCATTGGCATCCCGTATCCAATGATCAAAACTTTCATGTGCCCAGAATGCGCCTTCACGCCCTAGCAATCGATTACATTTGTATGAAGTATATCCTTTCAAGGATTGCATGATGGACGAAAGCGCCTGGTAGGTGTCTCCCCTTGTCACTTTGTGGAGTGGCTTAATTACGGCATGAACGTGATTGGGCATTATGGTGAACGCGTCCAGCCGATAAATCCTTCGATGTCGATAATGTAGGCCTTCCGCGACAATGGCGGCTATTCGATCGTCTTGTAACCATACTGGCCCAAGAACACTTCGGTCGAGTATCCGTTCGAATTTTGTAAACCACGCTCGCTCAAATTCCTCTCTGACCCTTCGGTAGTGTGAGTGATTGGTTTCTTGAAGATGTGTTAGCCATTGCCGCTCTCTTTGGCAATCGAGGATGACGCTCTGTGGTAGCGAACCCGCTAAACGAAACGTTACAAAAAATGTCGCACCGCGTGGCTGAATGTGCGGGAGATTTCGACGGTATGATGGCTGATAATCAAATTGGTTCAACCATTTGATTGTCCGATATCGTGAAGAGAATAGGGAAGAGGTCAGGCAACGGGCCATTTGCTATGAGGATGCAAAAGTCCGGGATTTTCGCAAACTAACAGTTTGCGTTACGATGCGCAGGAGACTTTTAGCTTCCGCCGCGCAAAAAGACCTATAACGCAAATCGTTAATTTGCGGGATCTCATAATCACGAGCGAATAAATTGATAACCCTACTAAACGACATCGAAGCACGCGTTCTTGGCTCCCTGGTGGAAAAGCAGGTGACGACGCCTGAATATTATCCCCTAACGCTAAACTCGCTAATGCTGGCCTGCAATCAAAAGAACAATCGCAGCCCGGTCACGTCGTATGATGAGCCTACTGTCGCGCAAGCCCTCGAGACTCTGCGCGAGAAGAACCTCGCCTATGTGTTTTACGGCAGCACCAGCCGGGTTCCGAAATACAAACACGTGTTGCCGGAAGTGATGCATTTGGGTCAACCGGAACTCGCGCTGATGTGCGTCCTCTTGCTGCGTGGCCCGCAGACTACCGGTGAGCTGGCTACGCGTGCTTTTCGACTACACGAATTTGCCGGACTTGAAGAAGTAGATTCCACGCTCAACTCGCTAATTTCTCGTGAACCCGATCCGCTCGTCATGCGCTTGGCGCGTCAGTCTGGACAAAAAGAAGTGCGATACGCGCACCTGCTGTCGGGTGAAGTCTCGATTGAAATACTTCCCGAAGCGGGCGCGTCCCGTAGTCGTGGCCGGGGCGACAGCAATAGCGACCGCATGATCGCGCTGGAAGCGGAGATTGAAACGCTCAAAGCCGAAATCGGAATGTTGAAGACTCAATTCGAAGGCTTCAAGAAACAATTCGAGTGAAACTTCCGCAGATTACACCGATTACACAAATTCCAACATGACCGTAAGAGTATAAGAAGCGCTCGCGCAAAAACCTCGCTGTCTCTTCTGTATGATCTGTGTAATCCGCGCAATCTGCGGACACTACCTCGATTGCGGCTCTGGGCCAGTGTTTCATGTGTGCAATTTCCCCGGCCCTGCGTTATAATCGCTTTCCCATGAATTTCAAGGTGTTTCATCCGGCCGTAGCGAGCTGGTTTGCGAAGAGTTTTCCCGACGCCACACCTCCGCAAAGGGAAGCCTGGCCGGCGATCAAGCAACAACGAAACACGCTGATTGCCGCGCCCACCGGATCAGGTAAGACTCTCGCCGCATTTTTAGCGGCAATCGACGATCTGGTTCGCCTCGGCGTCGAAGGCCGGCTCGACGACACGACCCACGTTGTTTACGTCTCACCATTAAAAGCGCTTAGCAACGACATTCAACGTAACCTGCAAATTCCGCTCGCCGGAATTCAGGAGGAACTCCGCGCGCTCGGTCTTCCCGAAATCAACATTCGCACGTTCGTCAGAACGGGCGACACCCCGGCGGCTGAGCGCACCGCCATGATCAAGCGCCCTCCGCATATCGTGGTTACCACGCCGGAATCCCTTTTCATTCTGCTGACCAGTGAAGGCGGGCGGCGAATGCTGCAAACGGCTCGCACGCTGATCGTCGATGAAATTCACGCGGTGGTTGGTGACAAGCGTGGTTCGCATCTCGCGCTTTCCATCGAACGACTTGAGCGACTGACGCAGCAACATGCGGAAGCTGAGGTTAGCAAACGAAGCGCGCCTCAAGACGATGCTGGCCGCTTGTTTCCAGCGGTTGAAATTGCAAGTCCTGAATCCGCGATCCGCGGTTCAAAATTGGTGCGTATCGGTTTGTCGGCAACCCAACGCCCAATCGAGGAAGTGGCGCGCTTTTTGGTCGGCAACGCTAACATCGCTCCTGACGGCACGCCTGATTGCGCGATTGTTGACAGTGGCCACGCTCGCCGGCTCGACCTAGCCATCGAGCTTCCCGATTCACCGATTCAATCCGTGATGTCCGGCGAGGTTTGGGAGGAAGTATACGATCGCCTGACGCAGCTGATCCGGCAACACAAGACGACTCTCGTGTTCGTCAACACGCGCCGGATGGCCGAACGCGTCGCGCGTCACCTGGGAGAGCGAATCGGGGACGAAAATATTGCCGCGCATCACGGGAGTCTCGCGCGCGAGCGCAGGCTGGCGGCGGAACAGCGGCTGAAAGCGGGAGAACTCAGCGCTCTCGTAGCGACCGCGTCTCTCGAGCTCGGCATCGACATCGGCGACGTTGATCTGGTGTGCCAACTCGGTTCCACGCGTTCCATCGCGAGTTTTCTGCAACGCGTAGGGCGGTCGAACCACACGGTAGACGGATTTCCCAAGGGCAGAATTTTTCCACTTACGCGCGATGAGCTGGTGGAGTGTGCCGCGCTGATCGACTCAGTGCGCCGAGGGGAACTCGACCGACTGAAAATTCCGGAACAACCGCTCGACATTCTGGCCCAACAAATCGTGGCTGCGTCAGCCGCGGAAGAGTGGTCGGAAGATGATCTCTTTGCCATGGTCAAGCGCGCCTATCCGTTTCGCAATTTGGAGCGCGAGGATTTCGATTCGATTATCCGGATGCTGTCTGAGGGTTTCTCAACCAAGCGCGGGCGAAGATCGGCTTACCTTCATCACGACGCAGTTAATCAACGCTTGCGAGGCCGGCGTGGAGCACGCCTGGCGGCGATCACCTCGGGCGGCGCGATTCCCGATACGGCTGACTATGCGGTCGTGCTCGAACCGAGCGATCTCGTGATCGGCAGTGTGAATGAAGACTTCGCCATTGAGAGCATGCAGGGCGACATTTTTCAGCTCGGCAATACTTCGTGGCGCGTGTTGCGCGTGGAAGAAGGAAAAGTTCGAGTGGAAGATGCGGCCGGTCAGCCGCCGTCGATTCCATTTTGGTTGGGGGAAGC
>JANLZV010000002.1:0-3897 GCA_031366425.1 Pyrinomonadaceae bacterium
CGCGCGTTGACTTCACTCAAGTAGGAGCGCCTCATGTCCGATCCAATAACTCAACAACCACATTTTCAGGGAAGAGTGTGATGAAAGATTACCTCATCAATATTTTCCACAGTGAACAGGATGGCGGGTACATTGCCGATATTCCGGATCTCAAAGACTGTTACGGTTTCGGGCACACCCCTGCGGAGGCGCTGGCCGCTGTCGAAATAGCAAAAGAGAAATGGCTCAAAGATGCGGCGGCGGACGAAATTCCGGATCCACACTATCTTCCCGAAATCTATGCCTCGAATTACGCTTCCAAAAAGGCATTTATTAATACCAATCCGTTGCCGGCGAAAACAGTGAGCGCCGACCAGCGTTCTTATGATGACGATTTGAAATACATCGCCGAGAAGGTAGCCAGGCATCAATGCATTCTGTTCCTGGGATCGGCCATTCATGCTCCGCCTCCTCCGGATCTTACGCAATACGATTATCCCAAAGAAAAAGCTCCGCCGATTGGAATTGAGTTGTCTAAACTTCTTGCGGAGAAAAGCGAATATAAATCACCGGACTGGTGGAACCTGCAAAGAGTAGCGCAACATTTTGAGTTCAAAACAAAGAGTCGTTTCAGATTGGTAGAGGAGATTGGTAACGCCATCCACACGGACCGGGAGCCTTCACCGATGCTCCGGCTGCTGGCGGATCTGGAATTTCCGATTGTCGTAACGACCAATTACGATCGGCTCTATGAGCAAGCAGTCGAGCAACGAAATCAAACTAAAAAGTCCTCCGGCTCTCAAGCGGAAAACTCTTCTAGCACTCCAGCGGAACCGCCGCCGACTTCTGACGGCGAGCAGTCTTCCGACTCTCCATTCCAACTGAGCATCTATAGTCCAAACCTGGAGAAGAAACATGAAACCGTGGATTGCCCTCGGAATCCAGATTTCCAAAAACCTTTTATTCTCAAGATTCATGGAGACCTCAGCAGGCCGGAGTCAATCGTTATCACCGATGAAGACTACATTCAGTTTGTGTTGCGCATGAGCGACAAGCCGCCTAATCATCCGTTCGGCACCAATCTGTTGCGTTACCTTGTGACCTGGCCCACGCTATTCATCGGCTACAGTCTGATGGACTACAACCTGCGCCTGCTGTTCAAAACCCTGCGCTGGAAATTGGATGCCGCGCAGATTCCACCAAGTTATTCTGTCGACAAAAAGCCTGATGAACTGATTCGTGACGTCTGGGAAAGTCAACGACGCTACGTTTCGTTTATCGTCCTCAATCTCTGGGACTTCATTCCCAAACTTCATTCCTTAGTCCCAACGCCCGTCTCGACGCCGGCGAAAGAGTAAGAAATCCCCTAAGGAGCAGTTCTTATGGAAACAATCGCCCTGGCTCCGCCGCTGCCCGAGAGTCCTTACCCCGGCATCAAGTCGTTCCGCTTTTTGGACCAGCAAATTTTTGTCTCGCGTGAGGAGGATACTTGGAATCTATTAAGCAACGTCCTCATTTACCGCGGCGTGCTGCTCTACGGAGACTCGGGTTCCGGAAAATCCTCGCTGGTCAATGCCGGACTGATTCCCGCCGCACTCAAAGAAAACTTCATTGCCCACCGGCTGCGTGTACAGCCGCAACTCGGCAAAGAGATTAAGGTTGAGCGCATCCCCATCGAAACTGAGGACAAGCCACCTTACCTGCCTTCAGTTTTTGTGACTGAGAATTCTGACGATGATAAGCATCTGAACCTGGAAATCTCGATCGCTGAGTTTCAAGCGAGACTCTTAAAACTTAAGGAGCTGGCGCCGGGCAAACCGCGGCCAATCTTGATCTTCGATCAATTCGAAGAATTCATTACTCTTTTTGAAGAGGCCTTGCGTTCCGGATCGGAGGCCGACATTGAAAAACCGCCGATCGCTTCACAACAAGCAATCTTGCAGATCATCGGCAGTTTCATCGAAGACGAAACTGTCCCTGTCAAAATCCTTTTTGTCTTTCGCGAAGACTATCTGGCAAAACTTGACCCCCTTTTTAAGGCTTGTCCCCAACTCCTGAATCAGTATTTGCGATTGCTGCCCCCACGGGTTGAAGAAGCTGAGCAGATTATTCGGGCACCCTTTGTTGATGAGGAATTGAGGAAAAAGTTCCTCAAAGGGTTCCTTAACCGAAATCGACAGGAGATATCGCCGGAATTGGCGCAGGCGGTAGCCCAACAACTTCAGGAACGCAGCGACACTCGCTTCATCAATCTCTCTGAATTGCAGATCGTATGCTGGAAGCTGTGGGAATCGGTAGATCCTGGTAAGTATTTTGAAGAGAAGGATCGTGATATCCAGAAGGTATTGGAAGACTATTGGTCGGATGTGCTCAAGAAGTTGGGGGATTTATACGAACCCGCGGTGGCCTTGCTCGGGCATATGGTGACGGCCTCAAATACGCGCAACATCATCTCCGAGCCTGATCTGAAAGCGCGCGAAATCGAGCTGGATCCTAAACAAATAGATGCAGCACTAAAGGCTTTGGTGGCGCGCAAGCTCGTAAGGCGCGAGCCGCGAAACAAGATTTATTTCTACGAGATTGCCAGTGAGTTCCTGGTGCCCTGGATCGAACAGAAAAGGGCAGCGCGTCTGGCGGAATTGCGGGCCCGCGAACTCGCTGCCGAGGCGCGAAATAAGCTGAGAGAATCGGAGCAGGAAAAGCGTTATCTGAGGATTGGAGGCGCCGTTCTTGCTTTACTCTTGCTTGTCGCGGTAGGCGCCGCTATCGTCGCCTTTTATCAAAGGCGCGTAGCCAAAAAAGCGCTGGCCACTTCGATAACGATTCAACAGGCTCTTGAAAATCAAAAGAATTGGTCAGGGAATATCATCCGCCTGTTGAACGAGATTACCAGTCATGACGCAAACGTCCGTTTGAATGCGGTCAATGGGCTCATCGCAATGGATTGGCAGGGTCAGCTTCCACGAGACCTCGTACCAGTAATACTGGCTGTCAGCTCAAATGATGATAATGCGGATGTATCCAAAGCCGCGTCTTACTTCTTCTATCTCGCCGCTCGCCAAACCAACAGTGACGTAACTGTATCGATCCTGAAGTACGCCGAAACCAATACGGCGCTGGCTGACGCCCGGAACCTGGCACCGCGCGTTTACATCCAGCTCGCCAGCGATCAGCAGCGCGGGCGCGCGGATAACATTGCAGCCGAACTTAAAAAGAATGGGTTTACCGTGCCTGGCTTTGAGTTGGTAGATAGCCGTCACGCTCCAAAGACCAATCAACTTCGGTACTACAAATCTGCGGACGAGAATTCGACCGAAGACCCGAGCATAGATAAAGTTTTGGAGCTACTCAATACAACAGATCGTCAGAGATGGTCCAAAGTCGCACTGCCAGCGACCGCTAAGGTCGGAGCCGGACACTTTGAGCTTTGGTTTGCGAGAGATAGCCTGGAAAGCGATGGAACACTTTCGCTTCGGTTCGAGGATGAGCAGGGTAACCAGATTTATCCCGCGACATTCAAAGTGAGTTTGACTTCATCCCGAAAGGCGATTCTGAGATCAAAGAACTCGTCGCTGGTAGATGCTCCGGCCGGACGGTATTCATTGGTGGTCCAGGTCCCGGGATACCAGATTTATAGGGACGACATTCAAATTACTGCGGCTCAAGATACGACCGAAACTGTTCCATTGCGTGCGCGCTAGGTCCTGCCGAGTATCGTCGTGCTCACAAGATATTCAATTGTGAGAAGCCGATCTACGGACCAGCACTATCACTAAAAATATTCCCAGAAGGGCAGCCACACCGGCGAGTATTCCTATTGTCTGGCGCGAGCCAGCGGTATTTTGCGCGATCATCGTCTGACTTAGTGGAGTGGCAAAACCTTGAGCGCTCTCTTGATAAGCTGCGCCCTCAGCTCTG
>JANLZV010000029.1:0-11696 GCA_031366425.1 Pyrinomonadaceae bacterium
CCGCCCATGTTGATCTTCAGCGGCATGGTAGTTTGTTGTCCGCCCACCAGCTGCCGTCCGACGTGTCGTTTCGCGTAGCTGACCGGGACTTTTCGCCGGGCAGCTTCAACAAAAACGATGAACGCAATTATCAACACAATAGCCGCTACCAGGCCAATCACACCGAGAATCTCCATCGTGTCGCCGCCGCGCACTTTTTCAAAAACCTGCTGCACGCCGCGCGGCAAACCGATGACGATACCGGCAAAAATCAAAAGTGAAATTCCGTTACCCACACCGCGCTCAGTGATCTGTTCACCGAGCCACATGACGAAGATGGTTCCCGTAGTGAGCGTCAACACCGTGGTCAGCAGGAAGCCCCAGGTGGGCGCTCCAACTCCGTTGACTTGTAACCAGTGAGCGACGAACGAGGTCTGAATACCAGCCAGCAGGACCGTCAAATACCTGGTCCACTGGTTTATCTTCTGGCGGCCCATCTCGCCCTCTTCCTGCAATTTTTTCAACTGCGGAGAGACGACGGTCATCAACTGCAAAATAATCGAAGCGGTAATGTAGGGAGTAACGCCGAGTGCGAAAATGGAAATGGTCCGGAAGTTTCCGCCGGAAAACAGATCGAGTACGCCTAGCAGGGTGCCGGCAACATCTTGCCAAACCTGGTCCAGCCGATCTCTATTAATTCCCGGGGCGCCGATATGCGCGCCCAGGCGATAGACGGCGAGCATTCCGAGCGTAAAGAAAATGCGCCGGCGAAGGTCCGGCACATTGAACATATTGCGAACAGCCGCGAAAAACTTTTCCATGAAATCCCTCTCGCGAGCCTACCTGCTTATCGAGAACCCAGCGGCCCCCGGGTATGCTTACTTACCAATCTCTGTGATCGCGCCGCCGGCCTGCTCGATCTTTTCGCGCGCGCTCTTCGTAAAACGATGCGCCGAGATCCGCAGGGGCTTTGACAACTCTCCGTTACCAAGCACCACTACATCGTGCTTCGCTTTCTTGATGATCCCGCGATCGTGCAAGAGCTCAGGCGTTACCTCTTCGTTGGCTTCGAAACTCTTATCGAGCGCCGCCAAACTCACTTCCAACCAACGCTTCTTGAAGATGTTGGTGAACCCGCGTTTGGGTAAGCGTCGATGAAGTGGCATCTGGCCGCCTTCAAACCCGATCTTTGCCGAATAGCCTGAGCGGGACTTCTGACCCTTTTCACCGCGACCGGCAGTTTTTCCCAAACCCGATCCGGGACCGCGACCTACGCGTTTCTTTTTATGAGTCGAACCCTTCGCGGGCTTTATGTTATTAAGACTTAGAGCCATGATATTTGCCTTCGAGCTTGAGCCCACTAATGCCTATTCGACGATTCGCAGAAGATGTGGAATACGGGCGACTGCGCCGCGCGTCGAATCATTGTCCGGCCGTTCCACTATTTGGTTAAGCTTGGTCAGGCCGAGACTACGGACCATCTGCTTATGCGTTTTCGGCGTCGCAATGAAACTCCGGTAATACTGGATGCGAATCTTTGCGTCGCTCGCTGAACGCGCTGCCTTTGCGTCTGCGCTTTTTGCTTTTCTCGGCATACACTGAAACCTCGCGATCGTGAACCGTTCTTCTTTTCACGATTCACCATTTACTATTCACTGTTCTTAGATTTCTTCGATCTGCTTACCACGCAACCGCGCCAACTCCATGGGATCTTTCATCCGCAGCAGGGCATCAAACGTGGCTCTTACGACGTTGTGCGGATTGGTTGATCCAAGCACTTTGGTGCGCACGTCGTGCACGCCCACTGCCTGCATCACGGCCCGCACTACTCCGCCGGCGATCACACCGGTTCCCTCAGAAGCCGGCTTGACCAGCACGCGGCCGGCGCCAAACTTTCCAATCAACTGATGTGGCAAAGTATTTTTGATGAGGGGCACACGGATTAGATTTTTCTTGGCGGCTTCGATGCCCTTCTTAATAGCCAGGGGCACTTCGCGTGCTTTGCCCGTTCCGAATCCCACGTGGCCGCCGGCATCGCCCACTACGACGAGCGCGGCAAACGACATATTCTTACCGCCCTTGACGACCTTGGTCACCCGGTTGATGGAGATAACTTGATCTTTTAAGTCGAGGCCCTGGGCCAGGATGCGTTGCTTAGGTTGTCTCATTGCTTCACTTTTTTCTTACGTGGCTTCTTTTCTTCGGTAGCTTCTGGCGTCTCGCCCGCTGCATTGGCGGCGGCCGCGTTAGCTTCTTCTTCGGCCCGCGCTGCTAATTCGTTCGGGTTTAACCCGGCCTCGCGCGCCGCCTCGGTCAGGGCTTTGATTCGGCCGTGATACAGATAACCGCCACGATCGAAGACGACACTCGTGATCCCTTTTTCCAGGGCGCGTTCGGCGATGGCCTTGCCAATCCGGCGCGCCGCATCGATGTTGCCGCCCGTCGTTCCGCGCAAGTCTTTTTCCGTAGTTGACGCTGAAACAATCGTCTTGCCCGACTGGTCGTCGACCACCTGGGCGTAAATGTGATTCAGGCTGCGATAGAGGGCCAGACGGGGCCGCTCGCTGCTGCCACTCACTTTGCGACGAATGCGCCGGTGAATCGCTTCTCGAATTACTGCTCTGCTGGTGTTTGCCATTTCTTTTATCCGTCAATGGTAAATGGTGAATGGTGAATCGGAGAGCCGACCGACCAGTTACCATTTACGATTTACTATTTACCAGTCTTTCCTGGTTTCAACTTGATCGGCACATCGGCGTAACGAATGCCCTTGCCCTTGTAAGCGTCCGGCTTACGCAATCTGTACATCTCCGCCGCCACTTGTCCAAGTCTCTGCTTGTCGATACTCGTCAGGGTCAGCGTGGTTTGATACTGCTGGATGCTCGCCTTGGTTGCCATCTTCTCGGCCTTGGCTTCGACTCCCTCAGGAAGCGGAAAGTCGATCGGATGCGAGTAGCCCAGGGCGAAAACAATTCTCTTGGCCTGCACGTCAGCTTTATAACCAACGCCGACCACGTCCATCTGCCGGGTGAAACCTTCGGTCACGCCGACAATGGCATTGTTCGCCAGCGCCCGGGCGAGTCCGTGGACCGGCGCGAGATCGTCCGAGGTGCGCTCGGCGCGCAATTCATCGCCCTCGATCTTGAAACTGATGCCCGCAGGAATCGGAGTCGTGAGCGTGCCTTTCGGTCCTTTTACTTCGAGCGTTTGCTCTTGAATCTTGACCGAGACGCCTTTTGGTAACGTGATTATCTTCTTGCCTATGCGCGACATAATTGCAACCTCAGTGATAAGTGAAAGGGAAATAGTGGCGAGCAGAAAAAGTCTTTTTCTTACTTTTCACTTCTCACTTTTGACTCTTCACTCCTAGTAAATCTGCGCCAACAATTCTCCGCCGACATTTTCGCGGCGGGCTGCTTTGCCACTCATCAATCCACGGGACGTCGAGACGATGTTTACGCCATAGCCGTTGAGCACCTTCGGGATTTCCCCGGATCCCACATACACCCGCCGGCCCGGTCTCGAAACCCGCTCCAGACGTGTGATGGAGGAAGTGCCGCGCGCGTCGTAACGCAGAAAGATACGAATCGTGCGTTTCACTCCTTCGCCTTTAATGACGAAGTTATTAATGTAGCCCTCTTCTTTTAGAATGCGGGCAATCTCAAGCTTCAACCTCGATGCCGGAATATCCGCGCGGGTGTGCTTTGCTGCGATCGCATTGCGGATTCGCGTCAACATATCGGCGATAGGATCAGTCATTTAGAACTCCAAGTGATGAGTGATGGGTGATTAGTGATCAGACAAGGCTAGTGCTTGTCACTTTCACTGGTCACTTCTCACTGCTCGTTTTACCAACTAGACTTAACGACGCCAGGAATCTGACCCTGCAGCGCCAACTCGCGAAAACAGATACGGCACAAATTAAACTTGCGCAGATAGGCGCGGGACCGGCCACACCTTTTACAGCGGGTGTAAGCGCGCACCGCAAATTTCGGCTTCCGCTCGGATTTCGCTATTAATGATTTCTTTGCCATAACTTCCAGCGTTACTGCCTAAACGGCAATCCCAGCCCCTTCAAAAGTGCTCGAGCTTGTTCGTCGTCTCGAGCCGTCGTGATAATAGAAATATTCATCCCGCGCAACTTGTCGACCTTGTTGAAGTCGATCTCCGGAAAGATCAACTGTTCGCGCACGCCGATGGTGTAATTGCCTCGGCCATCAAAAGCCTTCGGCGAAATTCCCCGGAAGTCTCTGACTCGCGGCAGGGCGATCGACACCAGACGATCGAGAAACTCATACATCCGCTCGCCGCGCAAGGTAACCATCACTCCGATCGGCATTCCCTGTCGCAACTTAAACGAGGCGATCGACTTTTTCGCCTTGGTGACCACCGGTTTCTGGCCAGTGACTGCGCGCAGTTCGTCGGCGGCCGTGTCCAGGATTTTGGCGTTTGCAATTGCTTCGCCCATACCCATGTTCAGCACCACCTTGGACACGCGCGGAATCGCCATCGGGTTCTTAATTCCAAACTCCTTGGCAATCGCCGGAGCCACTTCTTTTTGGTACCGCTCTTTTAGTCTCGCCATCTCAATCCTCTGGTGAATGGTAAATGGTGAATAGTAAATAGAGGCATTCCATTTACCATTGACGATTTACCATTTACCGGCTCGTTATTTCTCCAACGAATGTCCGCTGCCGACCGCAACTCGAATCTTGGTGCCGTCGCCTTCGATTCGATATTTCACGCGTGTCGGTTTCCCTGACTGCGGATCGATCAGCTGCACGTTGGAAATATTGATGAACGCTTCCTTCTCAATAATGCCGCCGCCGCGGTTGCTCTGCGGATTCGCCTTCTGATGGCGCTTGATCATTCCCGCGCCCTCAACCTTAACTTTGCCGGTCGCCGGGCTCACTTCGAGCACGCGACCGCGTTTGCCTTTGTCGCGTCCGGCGATCACCGCTACCTGGTCGTTCTTTCTAATTTTCGGTCGCTTTGTTGTGGCCATTTGCGCTTATATAACCTCCGGCGCGAGTGAAACGATCTTCATGAAATTCTTGTCGCGCAGCTCACGGGCGACTGGACCAAACACTCGCGTCCCGATCGGCGTGCCGTCTTCTTTAATCAGCACGGCCGCATTCTGGTCGAACCGGATATAGGTGCCGTCTTTGCGCCGGGTTTCCTTGCGGGTGCGGACAATCACAGCGTCCTGCACGGTGCCCTTCTTGATCGTCCCGTCGGGTGATGCTTCCTTCACCGTCACTTTGATTCGATCACCCAGCCGGGCAATTTTTCCGGTCGATCCGCCGATGGGCATAATCATCTCGACCCGTCTCGCACCTGAATTGTCGGCGACATCCAGGGATGTCTGCATCTGTATCATTGATCACTCCGTTCGAGTGATGAGTGAAGCGTGAAGCGTGAAGAGTGATGAGTGATAAGTGATGAGTAAGATACTTATCACTTTTCACTTTTCACTTTTCACTTTTCACATATCACTCATCACGGCTACTTCGCTGCCTTTTGTACAATCTCAATTACGCGCCAGCGCTTTCGCGCCGACATCGGCCGCGTTTCCACAATTCGCACCTTGTCGCCGATGGTCGCACCCATTTCATCGTGGGCCATAAACTTCGAAGTCCGGCGAACGTAACGGCGATACTTCGTGTGGCGCACCAGGCGATCAACGCGAACGACTACCGTCTTCTGCATTTTGTCGGAGGTGATGACTCCGACCTTTTGCGAGCGATGCGCGCGCCTGACTCCGGCGACGGCCACGGCTGCAGTTGCGCTATCGTCACTCGCTGCAACGGTTTCCACGGGAGCCTCAATATTGCTATCTTCTTGATTCTCTTCTGCCATGCTTTTCACTCAACACAGACCGGGTCTGTAGTTACTGCCATTTATCCGCGCGGCGCGCGGCCCAACTAACTTGCTTCCGACTCGCGCTGCTTCCGCAACGTGTGCAGACGCGCCAGCGATTTCTTCTCGTCGCGAATGCGTTTCACGGCATCCACTTCTCCGAGCGCCAGCTTAAACTTCAAACGAAAGAGCGATTCTTTCAAACGGGCAGTTTCGCCGCTCAGCTCTTCTGCCGAAAAATCACGATACTTGTCCAACTCTTCGCGGCGTTTCATCTTAGATCGCGCCCCCTTCTTGATCAGCGCGGGTCACGAACTTCGTCTTAACCGGCAGCTTCGCAGCTGCCAAACGCATCGCGTCCCTTGCCGTCTTCTCGTCCACGCCCTCAATCTCGTAAAGAATGCGGCCCGGCTTGACCACTGCTACCCAATACTCCGGCGCGCCCTTACCTTTGCCCATACGAGTTTCCGCCGGCTTCTTGGTTACCGGCTTGTCTGGAAACATGCGAATCCAAACTTTGCCGCCGCGCTTGATATGACGAGTCATCGCAATACGCGCCGCTTCAATCTGGCGGTCCGTGATCCAGGCGGGCTCCAAACACTTGAGCCCGTATTCACCAAAGCTGACCTCGCTGCCACGAGTTGCCAGGCCGGTCATGCGCCCGCGCATCTGCTTCCGGTGCTTAACTTTCTTCGGCATCAACATAGCGTTTTACCTTGTCCGACAAACTTCAGTTTGTCGCTGCTTTCCTTGACGACAAACTGAAGTTTGTCGGACCTCTTCTTAACCGTTTTCGCCACGCGGCCGTCTACCGTCAGAGCCGCCGCCACCTTCACGTTCACGTCGCGTCCGCGGGCGCCGTTCGCGTTCGCCCATACGCGTTTCGTTAATCGGATCCGATCCGGTGCCGCGGGCCATCGCCGCTTTCGCGTCCAGAATTTCTCCGCGATAGATCCAAACCTTCACGCCGATCTGACCAAAGGTGGTCTTCGCTTCAGCCAAACCGTAATCGATGTCGGCACGAAGCGTGTGCAAGGGTAGACGCCCCTGCAGATGCCACTCGCTGCGGGCGATTTCAGCGCCGTTCAGACGACCACTGACTTTCACCTTGATTCCCTGGGCGCCAAACCTCAACGACTCTTCCACCGCTTTGCGCATCGCCCGGCGAAACGCAATCCGCTTCTCGAGCTGGGCCGCAATTTTTTCCGCCTGTAGCTGCGCGTTGAGCTCCGGCTTATGAATTTCCTGAATCGACACCAACACTTCGCGGCCGGTCTTGGCCGAGAGGTCGCTTTTTAGTTTGTCGATCTCAGCACCCTTGCGTCCAATGATGATTCCGGGACGCGAAGTGTAGATCACAATCTTGAGCCGATTGGCGGCGCGCTCGATGTCAACATGGGAGACGCCGGCGCCGGCAAAACGAAACTTCAGATTCGCCTTGAGCTTGAGATCCTCGAGGAGGTATTCACCATAGTGCTTCTTGGCGAACCAGTGTGAATGCCAATCCTTGTTGTAGCCGAGGCGGAATCCGTATGGATGAACTTTCTGACCCACAATCTTCTCCAGTTCTTTGCGTGAACCCAAAGGGGTTCGCTTTGGCCGCCTTAAGACTTCGAGTCCCAATCAACGACCGTTGACCGTCATCTGACTCAACCCGTACTAGGTTGTTTTCTTCTCGCCATCGTCGGCGTCAGCGACCTTCGGTTTCCGGCCGGCGCCTGGCGCAACTTTTTTCGCGCGCGGCGCGGCAGCTGCTCCGCCACGTTTGCGGCCCTTGCTCTCCACCAACTTTGCCGGTTTAGCAGCGGCGGCCTTCACAGCCTTGCCGTCTCCGATACGCGGTCCCTTTTCTGCTGGGCGCTCGTCGTTGGAAAGCTGAATAGTGATGTGACAAAAATGTCTCTGTTCGCGATAGGCGCGGCCCTGGGGGGCCGGTCGAACGCGGCGGCGATTCTTTGTCGGTCCGCGATCGACGAATGCAGTCTTGACCCACAAATCATCCGGATCAATGGCGACATTTGCTTTTTCAGCCGCTTCGTTGGCATTCGCAATGGCCGAACGCACACACTTTTCAATGCCTGTCGCCGCCCGCTTGTTGGCGTAACGCAGAATTGCCAAAGCCTGGCTGACGTCCTTGCCGCGAATCATATCCACAACAAGCCTCGCCTTTTGCGCCGACCCTCGAAGATATTTTGCACTTGCTGTCGATTCCATACTTTCCTCAAACTTCGCGTTTCTAGCTGGTTAACTCACTCAGAGATCAACACTCGATACTACCCGCGTGGCTTCGTCGCCTTCTCTACCTTCGTGCCGGAGTGCCCCTTAAAGGTTCTCGTCGGAGCGAATTCGCCCAACTTATGGCCCACCATGTTTTCAGTGACGTAGACCGGCAAGTGGCGTTTCCCGTTGTGGACGCCAAACGTCAATCCGACCATGTCGGGCGAAATGGTTGAACGCCGTGACCAGGTCTTGATTACTGGCGGTCGTGCGTCGCCCGCGCGCGCGCGCTCGACTGCCCTTTGAACACTGCCATCAATAAACGGACCTTTTTTAACTGAACGTGCCATGTCTCTCCATTTCGGATTTCGGATTGCGAATTTCGGATTAGAGGCGGGTTCTTAAATCCGCATTCCGAATTCCGAATTCCGAAATTTACTTGGTTCTGCGATCACGCAAAATCATTTTCTGCGTTCGCTTATTGCTTCTGGTCTTGTAACCGCGCGTCGGTTGACCCCAAGGCGTCACTGGATTACGACCGCCAGAAGTCTTACCTTCACCACCGCCGTGCGGATGGTCCACCGGGTTCATGGCCACGCCACGAACTTTCGGTCGCAGGCCCTTCCAACGCGAACGTCCGGCTTTTCCCAGGGAAACGTTTTCGTGCTCGATGTTGCCTACCTGGCCAATCGTGGCCTTACAAACCAAAGGAACGCGTCGCACTTCACCCGAAGGCATACGCAGTTGCGCGTAGTCGCCTTCTTTGGCCACCAGCTGCGCAAACGCGCCGGCCGAGCGGGCCATCTGTCCACCTTTGCCGGGACGCAACTCGATGTTGTGAATCTGCGTGCCGAGGGGAATGTTGATTAGCGGCAACGAATTACCCGGCAAAATATCAGCCTCGGGTCCGCTCATGATCGTCTTGCCGACTTCCAGCCCGCTGGCCGCGATGATGTAACGCTTCTCGCCGTCGAGATACGTGATCAGCGCGATATGCGCTGAACGGTTCGGATCGTATTCAATCTGCGTGATCCGGCCCGGCACGCCTTCCTTGTCGCGCTTGAAATCAACGATGCGATAAAACCTCTTGTGACCGCCACCACGTCTTCTGACCGTGATGCGTCCATCGTTATTGCGACCCGAAATCCGCTTCTTCGGTTCCAGCAAGGCCTTCTCAGGCACCGCGCCGACGGTTAACTCATCGCGCGTCAGATACGTTTGGTATCGGCGCGCTGGAGAGGTTGGTTTTAGCTTCTTAATTCCCATAACTTAAAGTTTCGAATTCCAAGTTTCGAGTTTCGAGTTTTTCAACTTCCGAGCTTCGCCTAACTTGAAACTCGGAACTTGAAACTAAAAACTAGATCGCTTCGCCGTAATCTACGGGTTTCTCGCCCTGCTTAAGCGTAACGTAAGCTTTTTTCCATGCCGGCTTGCGGCCCTCATGTCGCCCTCGGCGGGCCATCTTGCCCATGAAGTTGATCGTGCGCACCCGGTCAACCTTTACTTCAAAGATCGACTCCACCGCCGACTTGATCTCCGGCTTGGTAGCCCGGCGATCAACTCGAAAAGTCAGCAACTGCCCGGTGTCCTGGGTCTCTTCCTTCGCGACCAAAGCCTTCTCGGTAATTACCGGCGACTTAATGATGTCCCAAACTGTCCTCATCCCTCATCGCCTCCTGCTTCAGCTTCAGCTGTCGGCTCAACTACTTCCGCGATTTCCGCCTTGGGTTTGCGAGCGCGCTTTGGCTTCGCGGTCACCTCGGCCGGCGCTGCCTCCACTTTCTCTTCTGCCACCGGCTCGTCACTGCCGGCCGCCTCGTGCACGTCCCGGTCGGTCTTTGGTCCCAGCAATTGCTCGAGCTCTTTCACCGCCGCTTCCGAAATGATCAGTTTTTCGTGATACAGCAGGTCGTAGATATTCAAAGCAAAACTGTTGACTACTTTCGTGGTCCGCACGTTACGCGTGGACAGCAACAGATTCTCATTGTCCAACGAATCCACGATCAGCGTTTTACCTTCATGACCCAAACCCTTTAGCGACGCGACAAAATCCTTCGTCCTGGGCTTCTCGATCTTCCAGTCGTCCACCAAAATCACTCGGCCTTCGCGAACGCGCTCTGACAGCGCTGAACGCAACGCACCCTGCCGCATTTTCTTCGGCATGTTGTAGGACCAGTCGCGAGGTTGCGGCCCGTGAACATTTCCGCCGCCCTTCCACAAGGGCGAACGAATCGACGCGATACGCGCGCGACCGGTGCCCTTTTGCTTCCAGAGCTTGCGGCCCGAACCCGAAACATCGCCACGCGTTTTGGTGGCCGAAGTTCCCTGGCGCGCGTTGGCCATGTAGTTCCTGACCGCCGCATGAATCAGCGCCTCATTCAGAGGCGCGCCAAACACGGCGTCCGACAACTCGACTTCGCCAATCTCTTCGTTCTTTAAATTGCGCACCTTAACCGTAGGCATATTGAACTCCAGTAATAAGTGAACAGTGACAAGTGATAACTTAAAAATCAGTTAACCAATCGCGGCGCCAAGTGAAGTAGCTTCCTCTTCACTTTCACCTTTCACTCTTCACTTTTTTCTCTGTCTATCAGCTTTCTTGACCACTACCACGCTGCCATTCGCACCGGGAACCGCGCCCCGAATCATCAAAAGATTATTTTCGGTGTCCACTCGGGCAATCGTCAGCCCTTTGATCGTGATTCGCGCATCACCCATATGACCCGAAGACCGCATACCTTTGAAAACGCGCGAAGGATAGGCCGACTGGCCAATGGAACCTGGCGCACGCACGTTCATCGAACCATGCGATTCCGGCCCGCGGTTAAAATGATGCCGCTTGACCGTACCCGCGAAGCCGCGACCCTTCGACTTACCCACCACATGGACCACGTCGCCTTCGGCAAACTGGTCCACCAGGATCTTGTCGCCCACGTTGGTTTCGTCAGCGGATTCTTCCAGGCGAAATTCTTTAAGAATGCGCGTCGGCGGCACGCCGCCACCCGTCTTTTCAAAATGGCCGCGCATAGGCTTGGTGACGTTCTTCAGTTTCGGCGGTCGCTCGTCGACCAGCCCGACCTGAACAGCGTTGTAGCCGTCGACTCCAGCCGCTGATTTCTTTTGTACCACCACGCAGGGCCCAGCTTTAATCACGGTGACGGGCGTAACTCGTCCATCTTCCGCAAAAAGCTGCGTCATACCGATTTTTCTTCCGATGATTCCGTTAATCATACGAACCTCAGTGATAAGTTACGAGTGACAAGGGATAAGCCAGCACGATGAATCTCGTCACTTATCACTCGCCACTTTTCACTGCCTTTCTACTGTCGGCCGAATGCCTTAATCTCGACGTCAACACCGGCCGGCAGATCGAGCTTCATCAAAGCATCAACCGTCTGCGGCGTCGGGTCGAGGATGTCCATCAGGCGCTTGTGCGTTCTGATCTCAAACTGTTCACGCGATTTCTTATCGACGTGGGGCGAACGAAGCACGGTCCACTTGTTCTTCACCGTCGGCAAAGGTATTGGTCCCGCCACGCGCGCGCCGGTCCGCTTCGCGGTCTCTACAATCTCCGCGGTCGATTGGTCCAAAACGCGGTGATCGTAAGCCTTTAATCTGATTCTGATCTTTTCGTTCAGCAT
>JANLZV010000071.1:0-1731 GCA_031366425.1 Pyrinomonadaceae bacterium
TGCGAACATCAGTTGTTGGAGGTAAAGTTCAATCGCCCAAGTTGTTCCTGGCGCTGCAACGCTTTGTAAATTTCGCGAGCGACGGGAGCGCAGGTGCCGCCGCCCGAGCCCGCGTGTTCGGTTTCCGCCATTATCACCACCGCGTAACGCGGCGATTCGTACGGGGCGAACGATGCAAACCACACAATGTGATTTACGCCAGCACTCGTCTTTAATTGCGCCGTCCCCGTCTTGCCGCACACGCGCAAACCGGCGACGAACGACTGCCGGCCCGTTCCCTCAGGATCTTCGACGTCGGCAAGCATCGCTTCGTGAAGAATATTCCACGTGCGTTCCGTTATGGTGATGTGATCGCGAACGATTCCGCCCGGGAAATCTTCACCGGGATTGTCCGCGCTTCGTTCCTGCGGCGCAATTCGGGTGACCAAGCGCGGATACAAAAGCGTTCCGCGATTTGCGACCGCTGCCGTCATGCATGCGACCTGGATGGGTGTGATTGCAATTTCTCCTTGTCCAATCGCGAGGTTCGCGGTGTCACCGTCCTGCCAGCGTGACAGATCTCGCTTCCGCGCCGGCCCTACCGGAGGAAAATAGCCGCGATGTTCCTGATTTGTGAGGACGCCCGTATGTTCGCCGAAGTGAAACCGATGGCCCATTTCGATCAGCTTCTCCGGCCCAAATTTCAATCCCACATCGATAAAGTAAGGATTGCTCGATTTTAAAAACGCGCGCCGAAAATTGAATTCACCCGGCCCGGCCGTGTCGCCAATCGGCTTTGATTTGCGGCCAAGTTGATAATGCCCTTCGCTGTGGAAAATCTGTTCCGGATCATGCCCATTTTCCAATGCGACCAATGAATCGACGATTTTGAAAACCGACCCCATCGGATACGTGCCGTATATCGCGCGATTCAATTGCGGCAACAATTTCGGATCGCTCGCGGCAGCGCGTCGCAACTCCGCCAGAGACTCGTCCTGCCGGCCCGATCTGAGTAGCGCGTTGCCAAGTTGCCAATGTGGTTGAGCGTAAAAGGGAGCCAGGCGCGCGGATTCGGCAAAGGCTGCAAGGGCGCCTTTCACATTGCCCGCCTGATCGCGCGCGCGGCCAAGCTCCAACCAGAGCACATAATCACGCGGCCTGAGCGTCGCTGCTTGTTCATAAGCTCGAACAGCCTCAGTTCGCAGTTCCTTGTCAGAGAGCAAACTGGCAAGAAGGTAATGAGCGTCGGAATTTGACGGGTTCAAACGCACAGCATTATCCACCGACTCGAGCTGATTCGTCGCCGACGCGTAACTGGTAACAATTGCCGACAATCCCGCCCGTCCCGAACTCCAGATTCCCCAACCGCAGATAAGTAGCCCGAGTATCAAGACAGCATAGTGTGTCCTTGAGCGCCCACGTGCGCCGTGATCGGCGGCTCGCCTTCGTTCAAGAGAAGATTTGTTTTGGTTGATCACAGCAAAGGACTGAATGTTGGCGCTGTTGTTGTTAATGGCGTACTGCCGAAACGGGTGCCAAGAAAAACCACATGCCCTGGCAACGAAAGGCATGTGGTCTGGAAAACATCTTATAAAACTCTCGTACCGTTACCTGCATGCACCAGCGGGCGAATCCGGACTAGTATCCTGCCCGCGACTGCATGGCAATACAGCAGCTAGAGCGGATACCGCGGCCGTAGCGCCGCCAACTGACCACCAAACGATCGGCGCAACGCAGTTGGGTCTATAATCA
>JANLZV010000106.1:0-6869 GCA_031366425.1 Pyrinomonadaceae bacterium
GGAAGCGGTGGCGCGGATGTGGCGCACCTGTCCGAACGCCAAGGCGGTCCCCGGCGTGCGCGTCGCCTACACCGACGAGCGCGAGATCCAGCACGCGCTCGACGCGGGCGCCCTGGTCATCGTCGTGCCGACAATCTCTGCTCGATAACAATGCTTACGCGCAGGAGATTGGGTTGCTGGTCGCGTATGATCAATACAAGGGGAGCAGTCAGCAATCATCAGACTCCGGTCAGGAAGAAGTTGGGGGCGCTCCGGGAGCGGGAGTTATTACGGTCGTTGGAAGAATTGAAGGCCGGGAAGTCGTAGTGATTGCTAACGATGCCACGGTGAAGGCCGGATCGTGGTGGCCGGAGACGATTAAAAAGATTTTGCGCGCGCAGGAAATTGCGATGCGCTCGCATGTGCCGATCATCTATCTCGTGGATTCCGCAGGGGTGAATCTTCCTTACCAGGGCGGCGTTTTTCCTGGTCAGTATGGCGCGTCCCGAATTTTCTACTACAACTCAATCATGCGGCGTTACCTCAAGATTCCGCAGATATCCGCGGTGATGGGACCATGCATCGCCGGCGGCGCATACCTGCCAGCGCTGTCCGACATCATCGTCATGGTTGACGGCACTTCCTTTATGGGACTTGGCGGCGCAAACCTCGTCAAAGGCGCTACCGGCCAAACCATCGACAACGAAACGCTGGGTGGCGCGAGGACCCACACCGAACTTTCCGGCGTGGCCCACTATCGCGTGGCCGACGACCAGGAATGCATCGCGCGGATACGCGAATTTGTTTCCGAGTTACCAGTGAAACCACCCGCGGCAGTTTCGATTGCTGAACCGCAGGAATCAGCGCGTCCGGCGACTGAACTTTACGACATCATCCCGGAAGATCACCGCCAACCCTACAACATTCGCCACCTGCTTGATTGCTTGCTCGACGGCGGACAGCTCGATGAGTTTCAAGCAGACTACGCTAAGGAGATGATTACGGGACACGCACGTGTTCGCGGAATTCAGGTGGGCATCATCGCAAACAATCGCGGCATGACTCGCGGGCCGGGCGGTGGCCCACCAAGATTTGGCGGCATCATCTACACCGAGTCAGCGGAGAAAGTGGCTTATTTCATCGAGACCTGCAACCGGCATAAGACGCCCCTCGTTTTCATTCAGGACGTATCGGGCTTCATGATTGGATCTGAAGCGGAGCATTCGGGAATTATTCGCGCTGGGGCAAAATTTGTTGAGGCCATGGCGACTGCGATGGTTCCCAAGATCGTTTTGACGGTTAACCACGCTTCGGGGGCTGGCTATTACGCGATGGCCGGCCAGGGCTTTGATCCGGACTTCATTTTTTCCTGGCCCAGCGGACGAATGGGTGTGATGGAAGGCGACTCAGCAGTGCAGGCGGTCTTTGGCAGCCAACTAGATAAACTGAAAAAAGCGGGCGTCGCAGCGGACGATACTTTGAAGAGTGAAATGGACAGCGTGCGCGAGAGTTACGATCGGGAACTCGATGCGAAGTATGCGGCGGCTCGCGGGTTTGTTGATGCGGTCATCGCGCCCGAAGATACGCGGGATGCGCTCGAACTCAGTCTGCAAACAGCGCTGAACTATGGCGGGCCGCATCTCGGGCAGTTTGTCTTGCCACCGACATTATTCTGAAGTTCAAAGGGAGTGGAATGAAAGAGAAGGTACGCATTGCCGCGGGTCAGGGATTCTGGGGAGACCTTCCCGATGCGCCGGTCCGGCAGGTTGAGGGTGGGCCGATTGATTATTTGATGCTCGACTACCTCGCCGAAGTCACGATGTCGATCATGCAGAAGCAACGTTCGCGCGATCCCTCGGCGGGTTATGCGAAGGACTTCATTCCTTTGATGAAGCAGATCCTTCCTGCGTGCGTGGAGCGTAACATCCGCGTTACGGCAAACGCCGGCGGGGTGAATGTGAAGGGCTGCGCCGATGCCCTGGCTGCCGTGGCTCGCGAACTTGGTTTGGCCGGAAAACTCAAGATTGGAATTGTTACCGGCGACGACATCCTCCCTGATTTGGATGACCTGCTCGCGCGTGGAATAGAACTCCGTAATATGGACACCGGCGAGCCGCTCGCTACGGTGCGTGATCGGATTCAGAGTGCGAACGTTTACCTCGGCGCGGCGCCGCTCGTGGAAGCTCTCGATCGCGGAGCTCAAGTCGTCATTACTGGGAGGGCAACAGACACGGGTCTGACGTTGGCCCCTCTGATGCACGAGTTTGGCTGGGCAACGGACGACTGGAACAGGCTTGCGGCCGGCACTATCGCCGGACACATTATTGAATGTGGCGCACAGTGTTCGGGAGGAAACTGCCAGTATGAGTGGCGCAGCATTCCCAATCTGGCAAACGTTGGTTTTCCAATTGTTGAAGCTTCGCCGGACGGCACCTTTGTGATTACTAAGCATGAACGCACGGGGGGCTGGGTGATTATCCCCTCGGTCAAGGAACAACTCGTTTATGAAATGGGCGACCCGCGTGAATACATTACCCCCGATTGCATCGCCGATTTCACCACGGTCCAACTTGAATATGAAGGTCGCGATCGGGTGCGAGTCTCCGGCATCCAGGGAGGGCCCGCGACTGAGACTTTCAAAGCTTCCATTAGTTACTCCGCCGGCTACAAAGCGGTGGGTACCCTCGTTTATTCATGGCCCGAGGCTTACGAAAAGGCGCAAGTTGCTGACCGCATTCTCCGAAGCCGGCTGGATCGTATGGGCCTCAAGTTTGACCAAATACTGACTGAATTTGTTGGAGCAAACGCCACGCATGGACCATTAGCGGGCCCGCCGGCGGCCGACATTCCCGAGGTGCAATTGCGCGTGGCCGTTCGCAGTGATGACAGATCAGCGGTAGAAAAATTCACGAAAGAGATTGCGCCGTTAGTGCTGACCGGGCCGCCTGGTGTTACCGGGTTTGCCGGCGGACGTCCGAAAGTTGAAGAGATTGTAGCTTACTGGCCGGCGCTGATTCCGAAGTCGGAAATTACCACGGTAGTGGATGTGTTTGAGGTATAGCTAACGCGAACTAGCGGTCTGCGTCGGCGTTGGAAGGTGCTGCTATGAAGGTTCAATTGGTTAAGCTCGCGCATGCGCGTTCGGGCGACAAAGGTGACACGGCCAACGTTGGTTTAATTGCGTTGCGCGATGAAGACTATCCCCTCCTGGTGAGGGAAGTGACAGCCGAACGCGTGCGCAATCATTTCAAAGGAATCTGCAAAGGCAACGTCGAGCGATTTGAGTTGCCGAATCTTGGGGCGCTCAACTTCCTCTTGCATGAGAGTCTCGGTGGGGGTGGCACACTTTCCTTGATGACCGATGCGCAGGGTAAGACGTTTTCCACCGCTTTGCTGAGGATGGAAATTGAAATCTCGGACGAAGAGGCACAAGGGATAGTTTGAGAGGGGAGTTTAGCCATGGCTATGCAAACGTTAACGGCATTCGTTTGCACTACGCTGAGGCAGGCAGCGGCGACAGCCTCGTGATTCTGCTCCACGGCTTTCCCGAGTTTTGGTATTCATGGCGTCATCAGCTCGCGGCGCTCGGACAAACACATCATGTCATCGCTCCCGACCTGCGCGGTTACAATCTTAGCGACAAACCGCAGCGCGTCGCGGATTACCGCATCGGCGTGCTGATTGAAGACGTGATTGGTCTTATCAAACACTTTGGCGCGGACCGCGCCGCAATCGTGGGCCATGATTGGGGAGCTGGCGTGGCCTGGGCGGTGGCCGGAAAATATCCGGAGTACGTATCGAAACTGGCAATCCTGCAAGTGCCGCCCGCGGCGGCCTGGCTCGCAAACCTGACCTTGCGGCAGTTGTGGCGCAGTTGGTATATGCTTTTCTTCCAACTGCCGCGCGTGCCCGAATGGTTTATCAGGCGCAAGCGATTTGCAACTTTAGGCCGGATGTTCACGGAGTCGGTGGGTCGCAAGGGTAGTTTTAGCGAAGCTGAAATTGAACGCTATAAGGAAGCCCTCGCCCGTCCCGGCGCGCTCACGGCAGCGATTAACTACTATCGGGCAAACGCCGGCATGGCGATAGCGCGACGAAAGAAATCGAATGGCCGCACGCGAGCCGGCCAGACTTTGGATCGTCGGATTCGCGTGCCGACCTTGTTCATTTATGGAGAGCAGGACGTAGCAATCGTTCCGGCCACCACCCGCGGAGTGGGCAGATATATCAACGCGCTCTATCGCGAGTTACGCATCAAGGACAGCGGTCATTGGGTGCAAAACGAAGCGCCGAGGGAAGTGAATGACTCGTTGCGGCAGTTTCTCGATAGCGCCGACCCTACCTAAGTTTGCATTGAAGACGAAGGCATGACTGACGAAAACGATTCAATTCTTTACCGAGTGGAAGGCGGGATCGCGCGCATCACACTCAACCGTCCGGCGAGGAAAAATGCACTCAATGAGACGCTGATTTCAGGTCTCAAAGAATGTTTACGCCGCGCGGATGGGGATGCGTCGGTTCGCGCTGTCGTCGTCTCGGGCGCTGGAACCGATTTTTGTTCGGGGGCCGATCTGGCCGCACTCGAGCGAATTTCGAAAGCGTCCGTGGCCGATAACCATGATGACGCCCGATCCCTGCTGGAACTATTTCTGCTGATACGGCATATCAGCGTGCCGGTGATCGCCGCTGTTCACGGCCGCGCGTTAGCCGGCGGCTGTGGGCTCGCAACTGCGTGTGATTTGGTACTTGCCTCGAACGGAGCAAGGTTTGGTTATCCCGAAGTGAAGATCGGATTTGTCCCGGCTATGGTGATTGCGATCCTGCGCCGGAACGTTTCGGAAAAACGCGCTTTTGAATTGGTGACGCGCGGAACGGAAATCGACGCGGCCGAGGCGCTTCAGTTCGGCCTGGTGAACCAGGTGTTTGCCGAAGAGACTTTTGAAGATGAAGTCAGTGCCTACGCGCAGAGCTTTGAAAAGATGAGCAAGTCGGCAGTGGCGTTAACCAAGGCGTTGCTTTACCAGGTGGATGGTCTGGCTTTTGGTGATGCGCTCGAAGCTGGCGCGGACGTGAACGTGATTGCGCGGATGACCGCAGACTGCCAAAAGGGAATCGCGAAGTTCCTCAAGAAGGCGTAAGGGTTTGATCAACCCCCCGACCGGTTCTCAAGTCCTCCTCTTTCGCATGCACGCGCGATTTCAAGCGCGTGGGCCAACGGATCGTCGCTAACCTCAGTGACGAGGCCGATCGTTAATGCTTCCGTTGCACTCACTCGCCGCGCTGTCAGTAACATTTCCAGCGCGGCTGACTTCCCGACGATCCGCGGCAACCTCTGCGTCCCTCCCCAACCTGTGATAATTCCCAGCTTCGCTCCCGGATGCGCGAACACTGCCGATCCGACGGCAACTCGAAGGTCGCAAGCGAGCGCGAGATCGAGGCCTCCGCCCATGCAGTATCCATTGATCGCGGCGATGGTGAGTTGGCGCGCATCCGAAATGTTTTGAAAGATGCGCTGACCGAATTCGGCGAACTTCAAAGCGGTTTGCAAATCAAGCTCCGCGAGTTCGCGAATGTTTGCGCCTGATAGGAAGATGTCGGCGGTTCCGGTGAAGACAATTGTTTTGAGATCATCCCGAATGATTATGCGTTCGAGAATCTGTTGAAGTTCGTGAAGCGTTGAACGTGAAAGCGGATTGCGTTCGGCGGCGCGGTTGAACCGAATGATCGCGGTCGCGCCCGTAATTTCAGAAAGCACCGCAGGCGACTGCTGGACCATCGAATTACTCGCGCGGCTTAACGTTTTCGCGGAGGAAGGTAACGATGTTTTCGGTTGAGGTTCCCGGGAGGAAGACTTCGGCGACGCCCTGCGACTTCAGTTTTGAAATATCCTCCTGCGGAACGATACCGCCGAGCAGGACCAAACAGTCGTGCATGCCCTGTTCGCGCAAAAGCTGGACAATCCGCGGGCAAAGCGTGTTGTGCGCGCCGCTCAGAATTGAAACCCCGACCGCGTCAACATCTTCCTGCAAAGCGGCGGCGGCAATCATCTCCGGAGTTTGTCGCAACCCGGTATAAATCACTTCCATCCCCGCATCTCGCAGAGCCCGCGCAATCACTTTGGCGCCGCGATCATGGCCGTCGAGTCCGGGCTTGGCGACCAGTACTCGAATTTTTCGTTCGTTCATGTTTCCCATTCTACCTCAACGAATGAATTCACCGAGTGGACCATCCCGCTTAATGAACGCTTTGAGTTCAGCAAAGGTGAATAGATATTTCCCCGCAGGAGCGAACGCCTGAATTACATGAGGCAAGCCGGAATCATAGAGGAAGGTAATGCCCTTCCGACTCACCGAAAAGTCATCGAGGTTGGCTAGCGCAAACTTCAAGTTTTCATGGGCCTGTTGGAGTGACTCTTTGTCCTGCGGGTCGGCATCTTTAGCCGTTGCATTATCGTCGGATATTTCCTTCAGCTCGCGTTGTAGCTTTCGATCTACAATGATTGCCAGCGAAGCGAGTTTTTCGGACTTAAACGCGTCGGCAGCCTTGACGAGCCGGCCGTCGCGCAGATTTACCAGAAAATGCTTTTCGTGTTCATCCGGATATGCTCCGGAGCCGCTTTGGTGGAAAGTAATGTCGAGCAGAGAGTTTCCGTTATGATTCACCACGTAACTGAACTCTTCCAGCCAGGCGTCCTCGCGGTATTCCTGCAGTGAATAATCAAAAATATTTTTGAAATCGAACAGCGCGTGCACGCGACGGAGGACTGCGGCATCGCTCAAGCCGCTCACGACCGGATAAGTAACAACCGCGCGTTTTTTATGCGGGAAGTCGCGTGCGATTTTGCCTGTCCGGACAATCACTAACCGGCGGCGCTGAATGATGGCCCGTTC
>JANLZV010000141.1:0-3561 GCA_031366425.1 Pyrinomonadaceae bacterium
CGAAGCTCGCGTGAGGTCAAAGTCTGAATGACTCTCGACTTAAAACAGATTCGCTCGGCAACGAACAAATGAAAGTTCTCGAGTTTCCGGTTAAACCAAATCAAGGATGAGATCGCATGAAAAATAATACTTTGCTGACCAACCACGTGACGGAACTGCTTTATCAGGCGCTGGAAACTGAAAAAGGCGGCGTGCAAATTTACAGCACAGCTTTGCGTTGTGCGGTGAACAAGGACCTGAAGGAAGAATGGCAGAAATATCTTGAGCAGACGAAGACCCACGTCCAAGTCGTTACCGCGGTCTTAAAAGGGCTATCGCTCGACCCGGAGGTAGAAACACCGGGACGTAAAGTAGTCAGACACATTGGCACTTCCTTAGTGAAGGCTATGGAGATGGCGTTGCGCGGCAGTGATTTGAAGTCAGCACAACTCGTGGCGGCTGAGTGCGTCACGCTCGCTGAGACTAAGGACCATCTTAACTGGAGCCTCATCGGCGAGGTCGCCAAGAGCCTCGATGGCGACGCTGCGGCGGCTTTGCAGGAAGCCTACAACAAAGTGGAAGACGAAGAGGACGAGCATCTCTACCATACCCAGGGTTGGACCCGCGAACTTTGGATCGAAGCGCTCGGAATGCCGGCCGTGTTGCCTCCGCCCGAGGAGAAGCAGGACGTAGGTTCGGCGATGGAAGCCGCTCGGGCAAAAGAAGGACGTAAGAAAACTGCGACAAGGGGATCCAAATGACCACCAGAAAAACTTCGCCCAAAAGCAAAGCCAAAGTGCCGGCTGCTAAGGTAATCACGCCGAATCCAGACGCAAAGAACGAAGATCTGCAGAAGAATATTGAGGACAGTGCTGGAGAATTTCTAACCACCAATCATGGCGTCCGGATCAACGACAACCAAAACTCGCTGAAGGCGGGCGACCGCGGTCCCACGCTGCTCGAGGATTTCATCCTCCGAGAAAAGATCACTCACTTCGATCATGAACGCATCCCTGAGCGAGTGGTCCACGCGCGCGGTTCCGCTGCCCACGGTTATTTCCAGGTTTACGAATCGATGGCTAAGTACACCAAGGCAGACTTCCTTCAGGATCCTGCCGCGAAGACACCGGTGTTTGTGCGCTTCTCGACCGTAGCCGGTTCACGCGGGTCAACCGACCTGGCTCGCGACGCTCGCGGCTTCGCCGTTAAGTTTTACACGCAGCAAGGCAATTTCGATCTCGTCGGGAACAATATTCCGGTCTTCTTCATTCAAGACGCGATGAAGTTTCCGGATCTGGTACATGCAGTTAAGCCTGAGCCACACAACGAGATCCCGCAGGCGGGCTCGGCCCACGACACCTTTTGGGATTTCATCTCGCTGATGCCCGAATCGATGCACATGATTATGTGGGTGATGTCGGACCGCGCGATTCCCCGGAGTTACCGGATGATGGAAGGCTTCGGCGTTCACACCTTTCGCTTCGTAAATGAGAGCGGTAAGGCGCGCTTCGTAAAGTTTCACTGGAAGCCGTTGCTGGGTTTGCATTCCGTCGCGTGGGACGAAGCCCAAAAGATTTCGGGTAAGGATCCCGATTTTCATCGGCGCGATCTTTGGGAAGCGATCGAGAATGGCGACTTTCCCGAGTGGGAATTTGGCGTCCAGATAGTCGAAGAGAAGGACGAACATAAGTTCGCTTTCGATTTACTCGATCCTACGAAAGTGATTCCGGAAGAGATCGTTCCCGTGCAGCGGATTGGGAAACTAACGCTCAACCGCAATCCCGACAATTTTTTTGCCGAAACTGAGCAGGTAGCTTTTCACGTCGGCCACGTCGTTCCGGGAATTGATTTCACCAACGATCCATTGATGCAGGGCCGACTCTTCTCGTATACCGACACCCAATTGCTTCGCCTGGGTGGGCCAAACTTCCATGAAATTCCCATCAATCGTCCGGTCGTACCGGTCCACAACAATCAACGCGACGGCTTCATGCGCCAAACCATCAACAAGGGCCAGACGGCCAACGAGCCAAACACCCTCCGCGGTGGTTGTCCGTTTCAGGCTGGAGCGGACATGGGCGGGTTCACTAGCTTCGCTGAACGGATTGACGCGAAGAAGATTCGCGCCAGAAGTGCGAGCTTCTTCGATCACTTCAGCCAGGCCACGCTTTTTTACAACAGCCAGACGGAGCCCGAACAAAGGCACATCATCAGGGCGCTGCGTTTTGAACTTGGCAAACTTGAAACCCCAGGCATTCGAGAGCGAATGCTCGGGATGTTGGCGCAGGTGGACAAGGGACTTGCTAACAGCGTTGCGGCAGGCCTCGGTCTGAGCGTGCCGGCAAAGCTTGATAAGCCGCTCAACATGAGCATTCCTGCCGATGGCGATCCGCGTAAGTTTCAGCCGAAGCGGATTCCCCAGGAGATCGAAAACTCGCCGACATTGAGCATGCTCAACAATCCAAACTTTCCCAACGATACGATCGAGACGCGTAAGATTGCTTTTCTGATTGCAGACGGGTTTGACAATGCGGCGGTCGCCGACACCAAGAAGGCTTTGATGACAGCTGGTGCGCTGGCAATGACAGTGGCTCCGCGTCTGGGCGTTTTGGTCGGGGCAAACGGTGAAGAGTGTAAAGCCGACTTCAGCTTCCTGACGGCTTCGTCTGTGCTCTTTGACGCGGTCTATGTTCCAGGGGGCGAGCAGAGCGTGGCTGCGCTCAAGACCGAACCGAACGCTTTGGAATTTGTGGCTGAAGCTTTCAAACACTGCAAAGCGGTCGCCGCGACTGGGGACGGTGTTGGACTCGTGGCTAAAGCGCTGGGAGAAGAATTTTCAGAAACGGATTCTAGCGGAGCGCTAGTCGCGGCAGACCAAGGCGTGGTCACGAGTCGCGGAGCGGCAACGGACAATTTTGCCGCTGCCTTCATCGGGGCCATCGCGAAGCGTCATTGGGAGAGGGAGAAGTAGGGGCTAATCGATTCGCGACGGCGGTTGCTTTGATCGCCGTCGCTACGATGCGCTAAGCGTAACGATGCAGAACTCTGAGCGATAGCAACGGAATGCTAGGTTCAACTTGAACTTGCATCCGCTCGCTACCGCTCGCGGTTCTGCACTGGCGCCCAATGGGAGAATGCACCTGTGGAACTATGATTTTGTATGCTCGTCCCTACGCTTCAGGAATTTTGGGCAGGGAGACTTCCCGGCGTTCGGGAGGAGGAGGAGAAGGAAAAAGAGTTTCCTTCTCCACGACAATATCGAATTGTAGGCCGCCGAATTTGCCAGCCAACGAGTTGTAGATAAGCGCGAACAAGATCGAACCGATGAGACCAGGAACAGCGTAGTAGAGAACCATCACCAGAAAGTATGAGACGACCTTACCGCGTAACTGTCCATTGAGCGCATACCACGCTGTGCACATACCGGCCACACTCGATCCCGAGATGATTAACGCCAGCGTATACCATTTGATGTATGGTCCAGGCGCAATGCGTCGAAGTGTGACCCGAGTCGGTTCGCTGGGTGGAAGCAAGTTATTCATGATGGACTGGCTCTTTTCCGCACGTCGCTCCGAGTAATCG
>JANLZV010000183.1:0-2035 GCA_031366425.1 Pyrinomonadaceae bacterium
CGAGGCTTGCGTAAACACCATCGAAGCCGCCGAAGATCGAATGAATCGCCAGTCCGCCGGCGAGCGTGGCGAGCACAAACGCGTTTGGAATGCGACGGTAACGAACGTCGTAGTAAGTAATCAGCACCGCTACCGGCAGCAGGAAGATTGCGTTGACATTCATTTCCGTCATTTGATCGACTGCCTTATTGAATGTGCTTAGCCCGTGACTCGTGTGGCGAGTTGATTGAGCCGAAGTCCGATCGCATCGCCGAGAGCTGTGAACGCAGCCGCAACGGCAATCGCCACCAGCGCCGCGGCAACGGCATACTCGGAAAGCTCAAGTCCGGTCTCGTCAAAAAGAAATGCCTTCATGATCGTTTTTCTAACGCGAGCCTGCTGCGATTGACGTCGACGCGATCTACTTGGAGATGGTGGTGCCCAGGCTCGTGATCTTGTCGCTGATCGCCGTCCCCAAAGAGGTGAAAGCCGCGACGACAGCAATGGCGACTAGCGCAGCAGCCACGGCATACTCGGAAAGTTCAAGTCCGGTTTCGTCCAATAGAAAACTCTTCATTCGGTTCACCTCATGCTTAGCGTTTGTGTAATTTGTCGAAATGAGCCACTGCGCGCTTTAGCCAAATGAATCTCAACTAAAGCGCGCCAGGCTCTGGTGCGCTCCACTCTCACTACTTCGAGATGGTGGTTCCGAGCGAAGTGATCTTGCCGCTGATGGCGGTGCCCAGGGCGGTGAAAGCGCCGACGACGGCGATTGCAACCAACGCTGCGGCAACTGCGTATTCCGACAGTTCAAGACCTGTTTCGTCGCGAAAGAATTTGCTAATCATTTTGTTTGCTCCTTTGATTTGGTTAGTGCCGATGCTTCGTTGGCTCAGGTTCAGCTTTGAACGAAAGCTTTCGAGTGCGTTTTCTAGCTAGGGCTCATGAAGGAGGGCCACGCCTGATTGTGGCCCTCTGCGGCTTCTGCTCCACTGGGAATCCGCTTTGACCGTGCGGCGGCCGAAGCTATTGATTCCGCTCAGAACAGCGCCACATAGAGTTAATGCCAACAGCAGAAAATCGTCTCCCGCCTCGCTCACGCTGAGGCTAAAAACAGTTGCTAGCGCAAACACGACGGCTACGACTACGACCACTGACAGCGATGCGAACTCTTTGGCGGTGGATTTTTTCATGAGCTTTGTCTTTTCGTCCGACTGCGCTCGCGGTGAAATTTCGTCGCGAGTGACTGACGTCTTTACAAAGCTCGTGCCATTAGCTGAATTTGAAAGTATGAGGCAAATTATGGCGTTTCGAACGACTGTCGCAGGCGCAATGTCGCCGCGAGTTAACAACGAGTGAGTTCGCCAAGGGTGACGATTGGAAGTTTGACGCGCGGGCGTGCGAGTTTTACTTGAGATAACGAATGTCGCCGTTGGTTCACACGAAGCTCGCCAAATTTCGACTCTGCGGCGACAACCGAAGTCAAAAAGAAAAGCACTCGAGAATTGACTCGAGTGCTTTCCAGTTCGCAGCTTGTCTTAAGTTTGATCAGTTTCTTTCGGCGCGAAACTGTAAACCAGGTTCCGTGTCTTCCTGAAGGAAGACTGTAATGTCGATTGCCAGGCGTTTGATTTTTTTATAGAGCGTCTGACGGGAACCAAGTCCCAGAGCTTCACTGGTGCGCGCGACGTTGCAGTCGTTGCGCTTCAACGTGTCAGTGATCACCCGGCGCTCATAATCCTCGAGCAACTCTTCCAGGTTCTCAACCGATCGCTTCCCATCCGCCGTTCGAAACGCGCCGCTGGACCGGATGTGTTCGCTGATGTGTTCTGGAGCGATGTAACCATTTTCGTCTGCGTACAAAACCAGTCGCTCCATCTCGGCTGCCAGTTCGCGAACATTGCCGGGCCATTGATAGTTTTCCAAAATGCGAATCGCTTCCCAGGTGATGCCGGCGATCGCTCGATCATTGCGGCGGGAATAATGCGAAAGGTAGTGAGAGATCAGCGCTGAACAATCTTCAGGACGAGACCTCAAGGGCGGCACCTTGACTGTC
>JANLZV010000197.1:0-1908 GCA_031366425.1 Pyrinomonadaceae bacterium
GACAGTATCTTGTTTCGTGCTACACGCCTTTTCTTTTCACCCCAGATTCTTAGTTGCGTGTTAGTCGCACCGATCTTGATCTGTTCGGCAGTCAATCCGGGAAGTTCTACACGAACAACGGTCTCATCAGCAGTCTCACAAAGATCGACTGGCGGCGCCCAGGTTTCCGAAGCCAGCGGGTCATCGGCCACAGTCGCCTCCTGCAAAGCCGCAAACAATCGCCCAACGCGATCGCGGAGGCGATGGAGTTCGAGGCGCTCAAGCCCTGTTGCGCGTGCCGGCTTAATCATCGGTACTAATTCTTTTTCGCCTGGTTCGCGCGCGTGCGCACCAGGTGTTTCAATTCGGTCATAAACTCGGAAACGTCTTCAAACTCGAGATACACGGAAGCGAAACGCACGTAAGCAACTTTGTCGAGTTCCTTCAGCCGGCGCATGATCATTTCACCAATTTTGCTGGTGGGTCGTTCACGCTCCGACGACTCCTGCACATACTTTTCAATCGCATTCACGATGCCGTCCAACTTTGCCGAGGGAACCGGTCGCTTCTCGCAGGCGCGGAGAATGCCGGCCATCACCTTGTTGCGATCAAACGGCTCGCGGCGCCCGTCTTTCTTCACGACCATGTAGGGAATTTCGTCGATGCGTTCGTAGGATGTGAACCTTCGCTCGCAACGCAAACATTCGCGGCGGCGGCGAATCGCTTCGCCCTCGCGAGACTCCCGCGAATCAACCACCTTGTCTTCGAGATAACCGCAGAAAGGACATTTCATCGCATTTGACCTCAGAAATGGGTTTAGAACCGCGTTCTTCCGGCAAATTCAATCGCGCGCAGCCGCAGCGTTCAACTCCGTCTGCGCAAAGAGTTCTTCAGTCAGTATAGGTTCATCTTCGACCGCATGTTCGACAGATTCCGATGATGTCCTGGCACGCAAGCGTGAAAGATTGATATCGCCACGGACAATGTAATAGACACCGAAGATCAACGCCGGGCCGAAGTCTACAATATGGAGGACAATGGAAACCGCGGCAGCCTTTTCTCTTTGTACGTTAAGAGCTATTAACCCGGCAGCGGTCGCGGCGTGGAAGGCGCCCGCAGCGCCACCTGGCGTCGGCACCAACGAACCTACCAGCGACCAGCCGAGCACGAAAACTGTTTGCGTTACGCCAAAGGGTAGTCCGAATGCGCGAAACACCAACAGGTTCGCCAGGGCGATCGTGAACCAGATCATTGCGGACCAGCCAACAGTGACAGCGAGCTCCCGCGCATTCACCAGCACACGCAATGCGCCGGCGAGTTGCTCAAGAATGCTCAGTATCGCGCGTGTCAGTCGGGCCGGAACAAAACGTCGCCCTTCGAGTTTCCGTTTTATCCAGCCGATCGCGCCCGGCGAATTTTTTCTAAACTGAGTAAGACCAAAGACACCTGCCAATGCAACCAACAACAGAGCGATCCCGGCAGTGCGTACCCGTCCAAACTCAACGCCTGCGTTCGCCGGCGGCTGAAACCAGATAAGGTTGACCGCAAATAAAAGGACAACGGCGATCATGTCGTAGATTCGTTCCACCATGATCGTAACGAATGAGGCGCTGGGGCGAATTTTCGTATCCAGCATTGGCAGGACGACCGGACGTACCACTTCTCCCGTTCGCCCCAACAGAAACACGGCGCCAAACCCGACCGTTGTCGCTATATAAAGATTGCGTAAACCGGCGGGACACAGTGGCGCCAGCAGTGCTCCCCAACGTAAGGCCCGAAAAACGTAAGCCAAACTGATCACCAGGATGGCGAGGCCAAGCAAATAGGGATTTGCATGGCTGACGGCTTCGCGCACCTCGTGCCAATTCAGCTTCCTGCCAAACCACCACAAAATGGCGAGGGCAAGGAAACAAAGCGCGCCAAACTCAA
>JANLZV010000209.1:0-5860 GCA_031366425.1 Pyrinomonadaceae bacterium
GAGTTAAATATTTCAGAGCGTCAGGCTGGAGATGTGACCATTTTGGACATGGATGGAAAGATCACCATCGGCGAAGGAAGCGTCGCGCTTCGCACCACAGTTCGCCGCCTGCTTGAAGAGGGCAAAAAGAAAATTCTTCTCAACCTGGCAAGGGTCGGATATATCGATTCGAGCGGCATTGGGGAACTGGTTTCCAGTTACACCGCGATCGAAAAAGAGAGCGGACAGTTGAAGCTCCTCAATCTCACTCAGAAGCTTCAGGACCTTTTGACGATCACGAAGCTACTGACCGTTTTTGACGTATTCGAAGGCGAAGAAGAGGCTCTTAGCAGCTTCAATTGATTCCAAAGCGGCAACGGGCACGGATCACACGCTGTACTCGTGGCCGCGGCAAAGCGATGCATTTCAACGCGGCCAGGCTTTACTGAAAGTTTCAAGGGAGACAATGATGGCAGAACTTGATGTTCGTGAGCGACAGGCAGGAGACGTAATAATTCTCGATTTAAGCGGATCGATCAGGATGGGCGAAGGTTGCATCTCGCTGCGAAATTCAATCCGTGGTCTGGCGGACAGCGGCAAAAACAAAATCCTGCTCAATCTGGCGGCGGTAAAAAATGTCGACTCCAGCGGAATCGGTGAACTGATCGCAAACTACACTACGCTTACTCGCGACGGCGGCCAGCTCAAGCTGTTGAGTCTGACCAAGAAGATTAAAGAGTTGCTGGTGATCACCAAGCTGCTGACAGTGTTTGACGCCTACGACGATGAACTGGAGGCTTTAAATACCTTCAAGTAGAGTTTTCTGAGTTCGGGTTTCCAACTCGAAACTTTGAACTCGAAACTCGAAATGCTTTATGTTTCGCGCCAACTTTCGCCGTCTGCTCACGCTGGATGATCCACCTGAGCGGACGGCGCTTGCTTTTGCCATCGGCGTTTTCATTGCCTTCTCACCCTTCCTCGGTCTCCATACGATTATGGCCACCCTGGTGGCGTTTCTCTTTCGCTTCAATAAGGTCGCGGTCTATGCCGGCACCTTCATCAACAACCCCTTTCTGACCCTGGTCCCAATCATTATCGCTTCCTACGCGGTCGGCGCGTTTTTACTGGGACAACCCCTGAGAATTCCCGCGGGTGGAATCGAATTGTTAAAGAACCCGCACCCGCTAACTCCTGCCTATTACCGCCATCTGTTCGTTGAGAGCGGACCAGTAGTTTGGCCGTTCACTGTTGGCGGACTGGCGCTTTCGGTCGTTTGTTCAGTGATTGCTTATCCAGTAACATCCTGGCTGTTGCGAACGCGCCGCGAACGAAAAGTGGCCGGGCGTTACCCCTGAAGTGGGTCGCGCGCATTTGCTCAGGTCTGGGCAAACCCGCAGCGGCTTGGCATCTGTTAACCTTCAGGCGCGCATCTTTAATACTTCCCTGACTACAAATCGGAAGGGCCAAATACTTTCAAGTTTTCTTATGAAGAAGATCATTTCCATCTCGATGCTGCTCGCTATTAGCGCGGCTACGGCATCATCGCAAACGAATCCGGGCCCGGGTACGGCTTCCCGTCCGGCGGCCACGCCGCAAGTCCAACAACGACCTAATGCGAGTTTCGACTTAACTGACTACGGCGTGAGTTTCCAACCCGAACCCCGACTCATCATCATGATGGCGGCCCTGGAGGCGGCCGGGTTTGATCCAAATCCCGGAGGCGCGCCTTCGGTGTTTCGCGCCCAGGTTCGCAAAGATCTCACCGATCTCGATCCGAACCTGCGAAGCCGGCTGCGCACTTTTTACGAACGCAACAAACTTCCCGCGCCCGCAACTGCGGCGGACCAGGCTGCGCGTTACGTCTCGCTCGCGTTTGCGCTTGGGCCAACTCCATCGCTCGAGGCGCCGGCACGATCAGAAGAATTGCCGACGAGTCTGTTGGAGGTGCTCGACTTTGCGCCGCTCGTACGTGAGTTTTACCAGCGCTCGCGGATCAGCGAAGACCTCGTCAGTTACACACGCGCTTACCAGGCGGAGGGCGACCGGCTGCGGCAGCCGACTGCGGAAGTGGTTCGCTCTGTGCTTTCGTATCTTCACACGCGCCCAGTGACAGTCTCATTCGATCGCGTATTGATCACTTCCCCAACGGCTGGAAAGAAAAAGAATGCACCCAGGGCCTACACGCTAAAGGAACGCAACCGGCAATTCTTTATCGTGCCCGACCTGCTCGGCGCTCCGGGTGCGATCAACTTACGCGTGATCGGTGATCAGTATTACGCCATTCTGCCTGAAGGGACGGATCCTGCTTCTTCGGAACTGCGCCGAGCCTATCTTCAGTTTGTGATCGACCCCTGGTTGCTGCAATACAATCGAGATATCGCTGCCAGGCGCGACGCGATCAAGCAAGTTCTGATCGAACGCGAACGGCAAGGTGCGACGGCCAGTCCGGACGTTTTCGTAACCGTCGCGCGGTCGCTCGTGGCAGCGGCAGATGCGAGATTTGAAGAGTCGCGGAAAGTTGAATCGCTGTCGCAAGAGGCGCGCGCCCGCCTGGCAAGCCCACGCGATGCGGCCAGTCGCGAAGTGATCACCCGGGACCTGCAAGCTGCGACTACGGCAGTGCAGGACGAAAGCCTTGCGCGGCTCGCCGAAGATTATGAGCGGGGGGCGGTGTTGGCGTTTTACTTCGCGGACCAGTTAAAGGGAATGGAGAACTCTGGTTTTGACGTAGCCAACTTCTTTGTTGACATGATCTCCTCGTTCGACCCTGCGCGAGAAGCACGTCGCTTGCCCGAAGTTGACCCAGCGCGGCAACGAGCACTGGCGGCCCGCAAAGCGCGGCTTTCAGCCAGGAGAATTGAAGCTGATCCGCCGGTTTACACCGAAGCCGAAGCGGCCCGGGCGGCTGCCCTCGTAAAGCAGCTGGCCGAGATTGAACAAACCTTGCGGCTGAAGGATTACCCTAACGCGGAAACGCGGCTGAAGGCTTTGCTGACGGACTATTCGCGTGAACCACGAATCTTTTTCGCCCTGGCCCAGACTGCGAGCCTCGCGGCCGCCGACGCCACTGACGAAGAAGTGCAAGCTGAAAGATTGAATCGCGCCCTGGCAAATTATCGGTTCGCGGTGGAGGCAGCTTCGCCGGAGACTGACCGGGCGCTGATCTCGCGCGCCCACGAGGCGATGGGACGAATCTATTCGTTCCTCGAAAATTCTCACGAAGCTTCGAGAGAATTTGAACTAGCTATCGGGATGGGCGACGTCTCCGGCGGCGCTTACAAAGAAGCCCTCGAAGGAAAACGCAAACTCGCGCAGCCGAATAAATAAGTGTGCTGGGAGCGCGGGCGACCCGCCCGCGATGAGCGCGCAGCGCGAACAATATCTGGTCGTACGAGTAATTCCATTTGGCGAGGTCCGTTCGCGATTGCGGGCGGGGGCGCCCGCGCTCCCAGTGAGGAATTTTCTGGCTGGGAAAAAAGTGAAGCCCTACCGCAAGGCAGGGCTTCATTCTCAGGATGGATTGCGCGCAGCTTCAGTTAGATTGGTTGACGCGATCCGGTGCGGATTACGCGCACCTTCGGCACCACGATCTTTCCGGGAAGGTTCACATTGATCTCGGGAATCGAAGGTAAATCGATCTCTCCAATGTGAACGTCCATTTCGGGAATCTTCCCCAACTCTACTCTTGGGATCACGATGCGACGCCCTATGCGCTGGACATCGCCCGGTGTCGCGGCTTTCGGCGTGACGGTAACGCTTCGCTGGTTCTTATTACGAATGATCGTCAAGTTAACGTCGCCGTCTTTCTTCTTGTTGATGCTGCGTGTTAAATCACCCGCGCCGTCAACCTTGTCGCCGTCAATCGCGATAATTACGTCGCCGGCTTTAATGCCAGCTTTCGCTGCCGGACTATCGTCAGAAACGCCAGTCACTAACACGCCAGTGCCCTGTGCCACACCGAAATAGTCAGCCAGCTGCTTGGTCAACTCCATGGTGTTAACACCGATCCGGCGGTGGTTGCCAAACGCCCAAACCATTCCATCACCGCCGGGGCCTTGACCTTCCCACTTCCACGCGCCGCCCGGCGGCATCACGCCTTTAAATCCTTCGAGCCCTTTCATTCCTTCCAGCTGCTTGAATCCTTCCAAGCCCTTCAGTCCCTCGAGGCGCTCGAGGCCCTGAAATCCGTCGAACCGCTGCATGGCGTCAAAAGAATTGTTGCGCTTACCAATGGTCACTGCGACTTCCTGTTCGGCGCCACCGCGACTGATTGTGAGTCTCACGTTTTGATCGGGGGCCACTTCAGAAACGAGTCGGGTCAGTTTGCGCACGCTCGTCACGCTGTCGCCTTCGAAGCGCAGAATCACATCATCTTTTCGTAATCCAGCTTTTTCGGCCGGGCTGTCTTTGACCACTTCGGTAATGCCGACGCCGCGCGCTTCGCGCAAGTTATACCGTCCCATGTTTTCCTTGTTCACGTCTTCGGAATGAACACCGAGAAAGCTGCCCCCTTGAATGAAGAGGGAAAAAGCGGTGGGCGGTTCACCTGGCGCGCCCGGGCCATGGGGCGTCGGGGGTGCGTCAGGCGGCGACGCGGGCTGCTGAGCCAGCGCAATGCCGCAGGTTAGGATCAGGGAGACTAAAAAATAAAATGCATTCTTGCGATTCATATTCGAGAGAGTCCTCCGGGTAGAATTTTATGACTTACACGCGGGGAATTTACCGGAGTTCCAAAACCTCGAGGGCGAAGGAAAAAATGGGGGTGTACTCTTCGTGAGGAACGCCTTAAGAGGCTGAGATTCGGCGGTACACTTCTTTACCTTCCCCGAGTTCGAGTTCGATCTTTCCTTCAGAATGCGCAAGATCGAGATGCGCCACGGCCTCCGAAACCGCCAGAAATCGGTGAACATCGTCGGCGTGAGGAAACATCTCCGTGGCAACTTCCCAGGCGGTGGCGCCGGCCTTGGGAACCAGGCGAATGACTTCGGTCTGGCGTTCGCGAATCGCCCGAAAGTAACGATTGAAGAGTTCTTCGAAATCGTGGACCGGTTCGCCGTGACCACCATGCACTAAGGTCGGTGAAAAACTCCTCAGCCGCGCCAGGCTCACGAGGTATTCAGCCAGCGATGGAAAACGTCGCGAGGAATCAATCGGATCGGGCGACAGAATCGGATTCGGCGTAATGCGTTTGAGTACGCAGTCGCCTGCGATTACTGTCCGGTCCGCCTCTCGCAGAAATGAACACGAGCCGGGGGTGTGTCCCGGTGTATGGACCACCCGCAAGGATCCGGTTGAAAACTGCAGCTCCGTTTCATCCTGAAGCTCGTTGTATTCGTCAGCAGCAAACGAGTCGGCATATTGGCGCACGCCTTCGTACATTTTCCGCATGCTCGCAATTTCGTCGGTCGGCACACCTGCTCGTTCCAACAGCGTTCGATGTTCGGCATACTCCAACCGTCCGACACGATGCCCGGTTTCCCATTTATGGACCAGGACCTCGGCATCCTTGGCTTCATCGCGAAGAGACTTAGCAAGTCCGCAATGATCCTCATGAGCGTGGGTTAAGACAATCCGGCGAACATCCGAAACGCGAATTCGGGCTTTTCGTAATCCTTCACGCAGAGCTTCGATGGCTTCTTTGGTTTTTGGACCTGTATCGATCAACGTGATCGGATCCTCGGCGATTAGGTACACGTTGACCGGGCCGATATAGAAAGGTGTGGGCAGTGAGATGGGAATGATCTTCATGAATTAGTTTGTAACAACGGTTAACTACTTGCCGGATGTTAACGCCTTGAGCAAACGATAAATAAATTCGACGCCTTTATTAAACGACTCGACCCCAATCCGTTCGTCTTTGCCGTGGGCCCTAACGTCGTCA
>JANLZV010000279.1:0-3661 GCA_031366425.1 Pyrinomonadaceae bacterium
ACCAAATAAAGCGACGAGCTCCTCGCGGATGCGCTTCATCTTCTCGTGTTCGATTGGCTTGCCATCGTTGTAGGTTAATGGCAAATAAATCTCGTATTTCCTCATAAGCAGGTGCTTCAAACCTTAGGTGCGTTGTGCCAACGCGTCAAGGCTCACGCGTCACCGTAAATAATCTTCCAACTGCACCGCGCGTTCAGTTTTCTCGTCGCGATATTTCACGATCACTGGCGCGTAAAGCGAAAGTCCCCACGCCACTCCACACTCGCCGCGAACGGCGCGTGAACCCGGGACCACTACGGCGCCGGCGGGTATCTCGAGCGGCTTATCAGGACTGCGTTGATAAATCATTTCGCGCGCCAAATCGTAGACCGGAGTTGAGCCAGTGAGAATCGTTCCCGCTGCCAGCACCGCTCGCTCGCGCACGATCGTCCCTTCGTAAACTCCACAGCCGCCGCCCACCAACACGTCGTCCTCAATAACTACGGGCACCGCGCCGATCGGTTCGAGCACTCCGCCAATTTGCGCCGCGGCCGAGAGATGGACGCGCTTGCCAATTTGGGCGCAGGAGCCAACTAGGGCATGACTGTCGATCATCGAGCCTTCGTCTACATAAGCGCCGACATTTACAAACATCGGGGGCATGCACACAACTCCGGGAGCGACATACGCGCCGTCGCGAATGCTCGATCCGCCGGGCACGATGCGGATGTTATCTGCGATGGTGGTGGGGCGCGCTGGATAAGAATCTTTGTCGAAGAAACGAAGATTATCGGAAGTGGACATGTCAGCTAATTGGCCCAGACGAAACCCAAGCAGGATTCCCAACTTCACCCACGAATTGACTCGCCACCTGCCGTCGGCATCGCGTTCGGCCGCGCGAATTTCGCCACGGTTCAGCGCCGCCTTAAATTCATCGAAGAGAGCCCGATCATCCGCTCCAAACTCAACTTCCGTTTGCGCGGCGAGGGCTTCAATTCGTTCACGTAGTGGCATGAGACGCTTCCTTTAGGAGCCCAAGCTCAGCGAGCACTCCGCGCAGGACTGTGCGGCTCTTCTCTTCGATTGGGACGAGCGGCAGGCGGTAGTTTTCACCGATCAAATTCATCATGGCCAGTCCCGCTTTCACTGGCCCGGGGCTCGATTCGATGAAGTTTGCCTCCATCAAAGGCAACAGGCGAAAATGTAATTCGCGTGCTTCCTTCCACCGGCCTTCGAGCGCCAGATTGACGAGTTGGGCCATCAACGCCGGAGCCTCATTTGAAGCCACTGAAATCAAACCGTCCGCACCCATCGCGATCAACGCAAACGTAAAAGCGTCGTCGCCGGAAAGCACTCGAAAACCGTCAGGACGTTCGCGCAGGATTTTCATTATCTGCGCCAAATCGCCCGACGCTTCCTTCACGGCCGCGATGTTTTCGCAATCACGAGCGAGACGCAACGTCGTATCCGCCGAGATGTTGCATGAAGTGCGACCGGGTACGTTGTAGACCACGACAGGAACTTTCACCGCTGCGGCAACGGCGCGAAAATGCGCGTACAAACCCGACTGCGTCGGCTTGTTGTAAAAAGGCGCAACGACGAGCACGGCATCAGCGCCAAGGTCTTCGGCAATCTTCGAATTTTCAATTGCCGCGGCGGTAGAGTTGCTCCCCGTGCCGGCAATCACGCGCCCGCGCCCACGCGCCAGGGCGATCGCATGTTTGATGACGAGTTGGTCCTCGACTTCAGTCATGGTGGCGCTTTCGCCCGTGGTGCCGCAGGGGACCAGCAACTTCACGCCGTTCGTAAGTTGATACTCGATTAATCGCGCGAGTGCTTCTTCGTCGATCGCGCCGTCAGTCTTGAACGGAGTAACCAGGGCAGTGGCGCAACCGCGCAGCCATTCAGTGTTAGCAGTCATACCGTTAACCTCACTGTCTTCATCACGAACCTAAGATTTCATCGATCACTTCGCTAAACTCAAATACGCCCGGCCGACCGACGATCCAGTGGGCCGCCCGAAGCGCTCCGGCGGCAAACCCCGCGCGCGAACGCGCTGTGTGGGTCAGCGTGATCTGATCGGCCGGCGAGTCAAAACCCACCCGATGAGTGCCTGGAATATCTCCGGCCCGCGTGGACGCAACTGGAATGTTCGAGCTGAGATGTTTAGCCATCAGATCTTTAAGCTTCAGCGCGGTGCCCGACGGAACGTCGCGCTTTCGCGAGTGGTGTTGCTCTTCCAAAAATGGTTCGTACTGATCGAGCTGGGCCATTACCTGCGCGGCATGGTCCACCATCCTGTAGAACACGTTCACGCCGATGGAAAAGTTAGCGCCATAAACGAGCGAGCCCTGGTGCTGCTTCACAAGTTGGACCACCGCGAGTTCGTCGTCTTTCCAGCCGGTGGTACCTTCCACGAGCGGTACGCCCGCGAGCATGCAAGCTTCAACATTCCTCGCCACCGCTTTACCAACTGAAAAATCTATCGCTACCGCGGCGCCTTTGATTTGTTCGGCCATCTCAGCGACCACGCTCGAAGTCGAATCGCGCGAGGTCAGGATCACTCCAATCTGATCGCCGGCAGCCAGGGCCTGACTCTCGACCAACTGGCCCATCGCGCCATGTCCAATCAAAGCCAGCTTCATCCGAGCACTCCTTCAGCCAACACGCCAGTCTCCGTTTGGTTAACTTCAGCCAGCAACGCCTTTGCCAGCCGGACATAAAGATCCACGGCGGTGGCGAGCTCCTCTTTTCCTACTGACTCATGATCCGTGTGCGCGTTCAAGATAGAACCGGGACCGATCAGGAGGGCCACTCCCCATTCCGACAGATAGGGAATGTCAGTCGTGAAGCGGACCGTGCACTGCTCAAACCCAGCGACTGTGTGCAAGTACACGGGCTCATGTTCGGATAAGTAGGTCACCTCAGCGCGTTTGCCGATTGCTTGCTCAAGCAATTCTCGAACGGGCGTGGCCCCGCTCACCAGCCGAAACTGCAACACGGCCTCGGCCGCCTCGGGTATGACATTCGGTCGCGTGCCGCCGCTGATGACTCCAATGTTGCAGGTCGTCTCCCCCAGCAAGTCGTTGGTGGGCCAGACACACTTGCGAATGTCTGCGAGCACGTCGAGCAACTTTTCAATCGCAGATTCACCCTGCTCTGGATATGCCGAATGCGCCGCGCGTCCGTGTGTTTTGATATTTACGCGCAGCGAACCCTTCGTGGCCGCAGCCAACTTATTATCGGTCGGTTCGCCATTAATCAGAAAACTAGTTTGGCCGTTATCTTTCTGCTGATTGGCCACTTGCGCGCCGAGGCTGGCCATCTCTTCATCGACGGTAAACAATAAGCCAAGCTCATCGATGCCTTCCGCGCGCAAGCGTTCCGCGGCCATGATCTGAGCGGCAATGATTCCCTTCGCATCGCATGCCCCGCGACCATAGATGCGCACCTCGTCTTCACTTGAGGCGATGTAGGGCGGCACGGTGTCCATGTGCGTCGAGAAAACTACGCGTGGCGGCGCACCGCTGGATTTTTTTTCTTAGTGATTAAAACGTGATGTACAGTTTTTATGAATTTTTTTGAAATACTGACGCTCTTCCAGGAATATCTTAAGAAACTCGCCCACCGCTTTCTCGTCGCCGGTGACAGAAGGAATGTCGATCAGTTTACGGGTTAGCTC
>JANLZV010000314.1:0-5162 GCA_031366425.1 Pyrinomonadaceae bacterium
AACAGGTGCGGATCACGCGCGCGAGGCGGTCCGGTTCATTGCGGATATCAAAGCGGAGTGGACTACAGAAAAGTGGTGCCCGCTAGAGGATTCGAACCTCTGACCCCTCGCGTGTGAAGCGAGTGCTCTACCACTGAGCCAAGCGGGCGTAAATTCTTTAGTCAACGAAGTCCAGGTAGAAGCTGAGACAGTGCTAGGCTCAATCCGCATCGCAGATTCTTAACCAATTTATGTGAATGCTCGCGTTCCCCTGCAATAGAGCATTCTTTGTTGCCAAAATCTAAATACGTACCATGAGGAGCCTCGAAACGCAAGATCAAGAACAGGATCTTTTGGAAAGTCCGGTGGTGCGATCGGAAGTTAAAGAACTCACCCTGGTAGGCCCTAAGAATCAGATAACTAGTCTGCACCTTAACGCGTCCAGTCATCAGGGTTTTGGTTGCCCGCGTTGTTCTTGCTGACTGGGCAAGCGCTAATACTTCTCAAGACCGGTCCAGCATAGGGACGATGTTCGTCGTCAACGATCCGGCCATCAGGTTTTGGCCAAAACTGATCATCCCACTGACCAGGAGCGCTATTGAGCTTCCCGCCAGAATAGACGGCACGAATAACCAGCCCGCCCCGTCGACGTAGCTCCACTAAATACCCTCGGTTCGACTGAGGTGAGCTAAGACTGATGGAGCAACTGTCCGCGCGAACGCCAGATTCTCGTTCTGTGGTAAATCTGAAACCACGAAAACAGCATGATACGCGGTCTCAAAACAAGAGACCTGATAGCCGTCAAGTTGTGAACAGGCGGTGATCTGGTCTTGCGAGGCCCCGGACTGCGGCGGCGCGCCTGCGTTCGTTTCCTTGCCTTGAAGATCGGTCACCAGTAAAGAGACGATGCGGCCGTGCGACTTGAACACAAGGTGACCAAAACGACGACCCTCGAAAACACATGAATGGGCTTCCACGAGTTCAGCTTCTGTAGGCAGTCCATCCCGACCAGACAACACCGCCTTCGCCAGGTTGATATAAACCGGATCAAATCTCCGACCGGCCTCTTCCAACGGGAGTGGTTTCTCATGCAAGCGAAACTCAATTGCGCAATTGCGGTGATCGCCCACGGCGAACTTTGCCAGTTCCAGCCTGGCGATATTCACCGGGAGTCGAGGACCAACTTCCCGCAGGCCGTTAGCTCCCAACGGATCTTTTCCAGCCGGCTTGGTCTCGGGTTGGTGTTGTTCCGTTGCGGCAACCTGGGGCCGAGATGGGGCTTTTTGACGGACGACAATCAGACTGACTCCCGCGGCGACTAACAAGCAGGCGGCAATTGCCAGCCACAAATTTCTACGGCGATTAGCAGAGGAACGCCCGCTCAAAGATGTAACACCAGTGCGCTCTTGGCCCAGGGCGACTTCGCTTAGCTTGGCCATCAGTCGGTCGCTGAATTCAGCGCGAACTTGCAATTCTGGCGCGTGCACAAATGCTGACCGGAGCTTTTCTCGCAGCTCGCGCCGCGCCGCCATCTCTCGCCGGCAGTCAGCACAGCTTTCCAAATGCGAGATGACGTCATGGTTAGTCTCTATCAACAATTCGTCACTCAAATATGAATCGGCGATTTCACGGAAATCACGACACAGCATCTGATTTCCCTCCTTGTTTCTCCGAAGTAGATCTCAAACGTTCCTCGCCCTGTTTACCGATCCCAAATGTGTTGGCGTAGCTGGCCAACTCGGCGCGCAGCAGTTTTCGTCCCCGCGATAGTCGCGACATCACAGTCCCAACAGGTATCGCCAATGCATCCGCGATCTCTCGATAGGCCATGTCCTCTACGTCCGCCAGCACGACTACCTCCTGATATTGCCGGGGAAGACTTTTGAGCGCCCGTAGTACCTCTGTCTCCGAAAGCCCCTGCGGAGTTGGCGCCGTGAAGGCGACCGTTTCCGCTATGCGTTCGTCGGTGTCGGAGACTAGTCGGAGTTTGGCCCCGGTTCGAAGGCGTTTGCTGTTCATGTGGTACATGATCGTCACTAACCAAGCGCGACAGTTCGTTCCTGACTCAAAGCGATGGAAGGACTGCAAAGCCTGGATGAATGTTTCCTGCATCAGGTCTTCCGCGGTTGCACGGTCACCCACGAGCCAGGCCGCGACGCGGAAGAGATCATTCATAAGGGGCACAGCTTCCGCCTCGAACGCCGTCCATCGTTCGTCGACTTCTTTCTTATGCAGTGCGAACATCAAGCGCATCTGCCCCCCCGCCCTTCTGGACTGAAAACTACTGACAAACAAATGATACCCGAAGGACTTAGGTTTATTCCTTATAAACCAGAAAACGAGAGGGCTGGGCAGTTCAGGGAATAAAAGTCGATTCTAGGAGTATTACTTACCAGATAGCGGGACTGCGGACGTTGAGGCCAACCAATGGTGGTGGTTTTGTCTCATTTACGAGGCCCGCCGGTGAAATCAAAAGGAATCGGGTTGAGAACGAGAGGGAAAGTGATGAAATTCAGAAGATTCGCGGCTTTGATCTTATTCGTTGTAATCGTTGAGCAGTCAGCGCTCTCGCTAACGCAGCGTTTCTCAGCGCCGGATGACCCTAAACGTGGGGAGCCGGTGAGTCTTGGTGAACAGGCGCCTGATTTCACCCTGGAAGACATCAACGGTTCTGCAGTCACGTTGTCCTCGGCGCGAGGAAAGATGCCGACGGTGCTGGTCTTTTTCCGCGGGTACTGGTGCCCGTTCTGCGCGCGTCAACTCGCTGAGCTGCGTTCGCTGTTGAAGCCTAATGAGCAGGTGCGCTTGTTGGCGGTCAGCGTGGATGATCACGAGAAATCAAAGCAGCTGGTGGAAAAGATCGCCGCCGATCAAAAAGGACAAGTCACTTATGCGCTACTGAGTGATCCCGATCACAAAGTCATAGACTCCTATGGTCTGCATGACCCGGCTTACGATGGCAAAAGGTTCGACGGCATTCCGCACCCGGCGGTCTATGTGATTGACAAGAACGGCCGCGTTGCCTGGGTCAAAGTGGAATCAGATTACAAGATCCGGCCGTCAAACGAAGACATTCGCGCAGCACTCGCGTCGGTGCATTAAGGGGCATATGAAAAAGCAAAATTTATTTAGCAGTTTCGCGGTAGCCGTATTTTGCCTGGTGGCGACTGCCGGCTTTAGTGCGGCCCACGCGCAAACTACACCGCCGAAGCTCGAACCGAAGTTGTCGCTGGCATCCCAGCGAGTTCAAAGAGGGAGGTTCGTTCGGGCGTCCGTGTTATTGGATATTCCCTCGGGCTACCACGTGAACGCACATGACCCGATTAGCAGATTCGCGCTTGCTACTAAGCTCGAAGTGGAAACGCCGAAAGGGATGAGGATTGGACGTGTTTTCTATCCGAAGGCAATCGTGCGCCGCTTCGCGTTTTCAAAGGACCGGCTGGGGGTTTACGAGAAGCGAGTGGCGATCACGTTCACCATCTTTGTCCCATCACAACAGCCCATGGGAGAAGGCGAGATAAAAGCCCGGCTGAGCTATCAAAGCTGTAGTGACGAGGTGTGCTTTCCGCCTGTCACGCGCGAGCTTGCAGTTGCCGTTACAGTTATTTGAACAAGGCGTTGATTATGAGGCGACTGCAAAAGAAACATCCGCGCGCTATTCGCTGGATGCACTGGCTCAACTTTCCCGTGCTCTTTCTAATGATCTGGAGCGGGCTACTGATCTACTGGGCCAACAGCGTCTACCGCATTGGTCTGGACAGCTTTACACTCTTCCACTTCTTGCCAGAGCGGGTTTTCAAGTTTCTGGGTGTGCAGCAACGTTTGTCTGAAGGCATGGCGTTGCATTTCTTTTTCATGTGGTTCTTTGCGATCAATGGTCTGCTTTACGTGTCGTATACGCTTCTGTCAGGTGAATGGCGTCACCTCTTTCCGAGTCGTAGCTCGTTTGGCGAGGCTTTTCAAGTAGTCCTCCATGATTTGCACCTCAGCAAAGTCGAGCCACCAGCTCGGAAGTTTAACGGCGCACAGCAGATTGCCTATACCAGCGTCATTTTGATGGGCGCCGGCTCGCTGCTTACCGGGCTGGCGATCTACAAGCCAATTCAGTTGTCGTGGTTAACTGCGATGCTCGGAGGGTACGAGTGGGCGCGTTGGGAACACTTTTGGCTCACTATCGGCTACTTGTTGTTCTTCGTGATCCATGTGGCACAAGTCGCCAAGGCTGGCTGGAACAACTTTCGCGCGATGGTGACGGGTTACGAACTTGTGCCCGTCGAGCCAGTTCTCGCTGAGCAAGAGAATGTAAAGCATGAGGCGGCAGCGTGAGCGATAAGAACAATGGAGATTTGGTTGGCGACGAGCTCGGCTCATCGCCGCGAACAGTGGAAACCGCGACCGGAGATCACCACGCATCGACCGATGCTCCCATTGAGAATAGTAGCCAGGATGAAACCGCAGTGACAGAGATGCGTTCGAGATCGCGGCGCAGCTTCATAGTCGGAGGACTAGCTGCCCTTACCGCTGTTGGTGGTTGGCGCTGGTTACGCACGAGAAGGGAAATTGATGGACTCGCCTGGCCTTTGCGTTTGTCACATGAGTTTAACGAGCAACTCTCACGCGACTATTTCTCCTCGGCGCGGCTAGCTCCGGCCTTCCCCGCCGAGCTGGCAACTGAGCCTCGCATCAACGGAAGCGAAGGTTTGGACGGCGACTTTGACGCCTCCACGTGGAAACTGGAGTTGGTCGGTCTGGCAAACCCTCCCGAGCCGGCAGCAACTGAGAACTTGTCCACTACGTTAAAAGACTCCGCGGCTGATTCAGCCAAAAAGAACGCTTCTTCTCCGGAAGACACGAGCAGTAACGACTCATCCTCCGACGATCAGGAAGACCCTCAGCCCGACGACAATGACGAGGATGGGGCGACCGATCCCCAGGACGAAGCACCTGGCGAGCCGGATCTTAGTTTGACGCTCGAGGAAATCAAGCAATTACCGCGCGTAGAGATGGTGACCCAACTTAAGTGCATTGAGGGTTGGAGCGTCATTGTGCGTTGGGCAGGAGCACGACTTGCTGACTTGATCGCCAAGTATCCGCCGATGACTGCTAACGGTAGTGATCCTGATATCCTACGCCGGCCCGATCAACTCGTTCGTTACGTCGCGCTTGAGACTCCAAACGCCGAG
>JANLZV010000367.1:0-12240 GCA_031366425.1 Pyrinomonadaceae bacterium
AAAAGCAATCATCAACTACTGTGAGGAAACTGAAATCGAGAATTTGTTGACGCTAACGAGTCCAAACGCCTCTGCGATGGCTGTAGGAGTAGGGCCGGGACGACAAACTTTGGAGTGGGACAAAGCCCCTGAGTTTCGGGTCGACTGTTTGAAGGCGTTGCGCTGGAACTTTGACTACATCCTGATCGACTGCTCATCGCTGGCTACTTCATCCGATGCCTCAACGATGGCGCCCCTGGTCGACGGAGTTTCAATCGTGGTGAAGGCTGCACAAACGCGGCGCGGTCAAATCCAACGCGTCCAACAGATGGTCGAAACTGCTGGGGGAAATTTTCTCGGTTTTATCCTTAACCAGAGACGTTATCCGATGCCGGGCTGGTTGTATCAAAGACTGTAATCAATGCGGGTAGTTGTGATGAAAGGTAGAACTTTGCTGATCAAAAGGTGTTTGTTGATAGCCGTGGTAGCAGCGGTCATTGGAATCGCTTCAAACGGTCCGGCCAAGGCACAAGTGCGTGATCGAACGGCCCCTCCCCGCCTGACCGTTGCCGGTGATGTGCGTTACACCCTGGTCGCAGGCGACGTTTTCGAAATTCAGTATCGCTACACGCCGGAGTTTAACCAGACCGTCACGGTTCAGCCGGACGGCTATGTCTCGCTGGAAATCGGAGGCGACCTCAAAGTTGCCGGACGAAATCTTGAACAGATTCGCAAGTTGATTCTAAGCGCGGCGGGGAAGCGACTGGCTTCGCCGGAAGTGACGGTCGTCCTCAGAGAATTTCAGAAGCCCTATGTGGTGGTGGCGGGCGAGGTAGTGCAACCAGGCAAATTTGAACTCCGGGAAAAAGTGACGGCAGTTCAGGCCGTGTTGCTGGCCGGTGGTTTCAAGGACAGCGCCAAGTCTTCGCAAATTTTGGTTTTCAGAAAACTCAATGGCGAAACCGCAGAAGTTAAGGTCTTGAATTTTAAGACACTCAAGCGCACCAGCGACCTGGAAAACGATCTGACCTTGCAGTCGGGCGACATGATTCTGGTACCACGAAATCGGCTCAGCAAGATTGAGCGTTACGTGAGACTCGCCAGTTTGACTACGTTCCTCTATCCGCTGATGCGCTAGCGCCCGGCGGTCCAAAATCTATGACATCGCATTACGGACAACTCGCAAACTTCTTCCTGAAGATCACGGATCTCGGGTTGATGCTGCTTTCCCTGGCGATGGCCATCGTCGTTAACTACGCGCCTTCGGACAAGTCGGGCGTTTCGGCCTACGCGTTGGATTTTCTATCTACTCGAGTCAAAGTCGGAAACGCTTTGCTATGCGGCTTCATGCTGGTTGTCTGGTACATCGCTTTTGAGTTGCAGGGACTCTACCGGTCTCACCGCCTAAGTACATTTGCCGATGAACTGCGAGAAATTGCCAGAGCCGTGGGGGTGGCTTCGGTCACTTTGTTCGTGGTGGCGCAGATCGGCGATTGGAACTCGATCACGCTGTTAACAGTGGGCTGTGTCGCTGCGATTGCCATCGGCCTGATCGGGGGCACGAGGCTGCTGGTGCGGCTTAATCTGCGGCGTCTTCGGCTCCGCGGCCATAACATCAAGAAGCTATTGATTGTTGGGAATGGGCTTCGCGCCGAGTGGCTCGCAAGTCAGGTCGCCGAGCGTCCTGACCTCGGTTACCGGCTGGTGGGTTACGTCGATGAGGAGCGCCGACTCAAACATCGAGCGCTCAGTCGGGTCAACTGGCTGGGCCAGTTTGAACAACTGCGCAGCGTGATCGCGGCTGAAGTGATCGACGAAGTTTTTATCACGCTTCCCATCAAATCGCAGTACTCGCGAATCGAAGAAGCGATCACCATCCTTGAAGAGCAGGGCATCATGGTCCACCTCTTCTCTGACATTTTCCCGCATAAGCTGGCCCGATCGCGCGCCTGGGAATTCGAAGGCGCTCCTTTGGTCTCGCTGCAGAGCGCGCCGTCGATTAGTTGGCGCACCGAAGCCAAGCGGATTATCGATTTGGTCGGTTCAATCATCCTGCTGGCGCTTTTCCTGCCTTTGTTTGTTTTAGTGGCCATCGCGATCAAGCTCGACTCGACCGGCCCAGTCCTCTTCGTGCAGGAACGAATGGGCTACAACAAGCGTCGCTTCCGGATGATTAAGTTTCGAACGATGACGGTGGATGCCGAAGCGCGCATGAACGAAATCGAACATCTCAATGAAAAGGACGGACCTGTATTCAAGATCCGTTCAGATCCGCGAATGACTCGAGTTGGACGCGTGCTCAGAAAATTAAGCATCGATGAGTTGCCGCAGTTGGTAAACGTCTTGCTGGGAGACATGAGCTTGGTTGGGCCGCGACCATTGCCGATGCGAGATGTGTTGGGGCTAAACGTGGCGTGGCAGAAGCGTCGGTTTAGCGTCAAACCCGGCCTGACCTGTCTGTGGCAAGTTTCGGGACGCAGCAATCTCTCATTCGAAGAATGGATGCAGCTCGATCTCGAATACATCGACCGCTGGTCGCTGTCGCTCGATTGCAAGATCCTGCTGCGAACAATTCCAGCGATTCTGAGTGCGGAGGGCGCCACCTAGCGCCGACAGAGAAACTTAGGCAGAAACAATCCACGACATCACCACGGAGCCGCCTAACATTTTCGTGTGAGTTCGTGGAGTTTGATTTTTACGACGACGAGCAACCTGTAAACATGATCGCCCGCAACATAAAACTAGTCCTGAGCGCCAATGTCTTGATTCTCTTCTGCGGCGTGATCACCAGCTTGCTCAGTGCCTGGGCGCTGGGTCCTGCGGGACGCGGCGATCTGCTGGTAGTAATGTTGTGGCCTCCGGTCTGCGCGATGTTGGTGACGTTTGGACTAACCCAGGCGCACCGCTATTGGGTTGCCAAAGATCCAAATTCAGTTTCACTGCTTTTCTCAAACTCGATCATCTTCACCGTAGTAGTCGGTTTCGGCACCTTGCTGCTGGCAGAACTCGTAATTCCTCATTTGGTAGGACACCGTAGTCCCGAGACGATGCACCTGGTTCGCATCTATCTGATCAACATTCCCGCAGCGCTGCTGCAGTTTCTGATGATTGGCTTGCTGGAAGGCGCGCGTCGTTTTGGTTGGGCCGGAGCATCGCGGCTGGTGACTTTCGCGGTGCAAGCCGGCGCCTACTTCATCCTCTGGATGTTTGGCCATCTGACGGTTGAAACCGCGGCCCTCTCGGCGATGGCCGGCCAATTCTCCGCGATGCTGATTTCGGTTTACGGAGTTTGCCATGAACTGCGGCCCAGATGGCGACCGAGCTGGTCGCAGTGGCGTGACGCACTTAGTTACGGCATGCGCGGGTATCCGGGCACGGTAGCCGACTTCGCGACAATGCGGATGGATCAATTGCTACTGGGCGGATTGGCCTCAAGCACCGCCATCGGACTCTACTTCGTTGCCGTTCGTCTTTCAGAAATTACTGCTGTCCTGGCGGGTTCAGTTTCAGATGCACTGATGCCGGAAGTAGCTGCAGCAACTAAAATTGGCCGCGCGGATGATCTGCTGGCGCGCAGCCTGCGGCTAACTATCTACACCCATCTTGGAGTTTTGCTTCCGCTTTGGCTGGCGGCGCCGCATCTGCTTCGCTTCATCTACGGCGAAAGTTTCCTGGCCGCTGGTGGCACGTTGCGAATCCTTCTGGTCGCGTCAGTTGTCCTGACTGCCGGAGGAATTGCAATCAGCGGACTTAACGGCTTTGGACATCCTGGACTTTCAACCACGGCACGCCTCGCCTCAGCCGTAGTAACCGTTGTCGCATTGTTAACGCTCTTGCCGCGTTACGGAATTGCCGGGGCCGCAATGGCCTCGCTACTGGGTTACAGCGTGATGATGATCGTGGCTTTCTTCTGGTTAGTCAGGAAGCGCGATCGCAGCTTTGTGAGTTATCTGAAACCGCGGATAAGCGATCTTCCCATCAACCAGATCCGATCTCTATTGCGGTTGCCGGTGCAGGCAACGCGCAGACTTGATGCCTGAAAATTGAAATGAGCGCTAACGTCTATCCTGAAATTACTGTCTCGCGTCGCCCGCCATTCGTTTGGCTGGCGATGATTCAGGGTGCGGCAGCCTTTACCGTCCTCGCGGTGATTTCGGGTGGACAAATTTTGCGTGGGTGGATCCTCGCCGCGCTATTTTTCGTAATGGCGTTTCCGCTCATGGTGAGTCTCGAAGCGGGTCTGGTCGCGATGATCATGTTCGAACCCTTCCGAGGTCTCACCCGGCGACTGCAATATCTGATAGTTGACTATTCTCAGTTTGATCCGATCCACGTGTTGACTCCACTCGTGGCCTTGATGGCGCTTACCAAACTGGTTCAGCGCAATCGATTTCAGATAATTCGAGCCACGCCGCTGGCTAGTGCGGTAACGATCCTGGCCGGAATCTTTTTCGTTCAGATTCTTAATCCATTGCAGGGCGGACTGATGATCGGGCTCTCAGGCGCCATGCTCATCCTGGTTCCGGTGTGTTGGTTTTACTTCGGTCAGGAGGTCAACTTCCGGCTGATCCGGATCGTGCTTCATCTGATTGTCGCGATTGGAATCGTCACTTCACTCTACGGCGTCTATCAGTTGATTTATGGCTACCCGCAGTTTGAGCGTTACTGGCTCGAGAATGTTGAATTCTACGTCTCGATCGGTGTCGGCCACGTCAAGAGACCGCTCGCAACCTTTACGAGCGCGGAGGAATGGGGCCGTTACATCGGCATGGGCGCGTTGATCGCTTTTGGCTTTGCTGTCGGCACGAAACAATGGTTGAGCCGGCTTGCCTGGTTCCTTTGCACCGCTGGACTCTCGACGGTCCTCCTCTTCACCGGCCAGCGAACAGCGATCTTTGGTCTGCTCCTCGGTTTTGTCACCTTGATAGTTTTGGGAGCGAAGAATCTTCGCGGTGCTGCGGCGCGGTTGGCTTTGCTGCTGGTGCCGTTTCTGCTCGTCGCGGTTTTTGCCAAGCCTCCGTCAGAAGACGAGATGTGGAGCAAGGAAGAAAGCGAAACAGTGGGAACACTGTTATCGCATGCGCAACGCGGCACGTTGCAGCCAACCGGCGAAGATAGTCTTTATGTTCGTTTCGAAATTTGGAAAGACTTGATCACAAACGTGATCCCCTATCGGCCGTTAGGATCAGGACTGGGCGCGGGCTCACTCAGTGCGTTGAAGTTTTCGAGTGGCGCGGAAGAAACGGCTATCGATAACTTTGTGCTCGTGCTGGCAGTGGCAGGCGGTATTCCGGCGGCTCTGTTGTTTTTATGGATTCTGGGCCGGGCCACCCTCTTTGCATTCCGGCAGACCAGAAGGGAAACAGAAACAACGACAGAAGCGACTGTCGCCCGGATTATTGCCGCGTTGATGCCCATCTTCATCCTCAACAACATCTTTGGTCTGACGTTTTCCTTGTATGCCGTGGCCCCAATCGGCTGGTTGCTGATCGGTTGGATCAGCGGGCAAGAAGGTAGAGCGCGCCTGGAAGAACAACCGGTTTCTACGAAAACCGTTGATGCGCGCAGTCGCTGAACAAGTTCGAAGTTAAAACTGTGAAGATTCTTTTCTACAACCATACGAACCAGGTAAGTGGCGCTGAACAGGTCTTGCTCTTGTTGCTTGGGCGGCTGGCAGGAGGTCGTTTTGAGACTGAACTATTGTGTCCGGGCGACGGCAAACTGTCGGGACATGCCAGGTCATTAGGAGTGAACTGCCAGACGGTAAGCTCGTTAGACGCCCGCTTTACCTGGCGACCCGATCGTTTGTTCAAGTATCTGTTGTCGTTCTTTCGAAGTGTCCGCGAAGTTCGCACTCGCGTTCGCCAGTCGAATCCCGACTTGGTGCATGCGAACAGTATTCGCGCTGGACTTGTGATTTCTACGGCAACTCTGGGTTTGCGGGTGCCGGTCATTTGGCACATTCACGATCTTTTACCGGTACATCCGATCACCACGATAATTCGTTTATTGGTGCTGCTGCGTCCTCCCGCTCGCGTCGTCGCAGTTTCCAACGCTTCGGCCCACAGGTTTCGCGGCGATCTTTTGCGACGCTTCCCAAACCGCGTCAAGGTCACGACGGTTTACAACGCCGTAAGCGAATCGATAGGTTCCGTTGAACTTCCGCCTAATCGAATTTTGAGAAGTGAGCTGAGAAAGGAACTGCGGGTCAGAGCTTCCGATCCATTGGTGGGAATCGTGGGCAACCTGACGCCGGTTAAAGGTCAGTTGGAACTAATCACCGCCTTTGCCAATGTTCTGCAGAAAATTCCGAATGCTGTGCTTGTAATTATAGGTTCTACGATCTTCAACGCCGAAGAAGGTTATCGAAAACGCTTATTGGCCGAGACCAGGGCGCTGGGCATTAGCAGTCGGGTGAAGTTTTTGGGCCAACGAGAAGACGTGCCCGCGATCATGAGTGCCCTGGATCTGCTGGTGCTCAACTCAAAATCTGAAGCTTGCCCCCTGGTGGTGCTCGAAGGGCTCGCCGCCGAAGTGCCGGTGCTTTCGACAAGCGTCGGTGGCGTACCCGAACTCATCTCGCACAGTCAACAGGGCTGGTTGGTACCTGCCGGTGATGGGGAAAAGTTAGCAAGCGCGATAGTCGCGCTACTCGAAGAACCTCAGTTGCGCGCCGAACTTTCAGCGAACGGCCGGCGACATGTCGAGTCGAACTTCACTCTCGAAAAGTTTATGACTCAGTGGGAAGGCATTTACGATGCACCACGCGCGCCTACAACCAGACCTGACGGTTTAAAGTCGAACGGAATCAAGCGCGACCGGAAGCAGAGCTTGGATGATGCCGAGGGTAGCCGCGGTAGCCTTTCAACGCCGTGGTCAAAGGTAGCGGTCTTTCATGACAACTTCGCGCAAATGGGTGGCGCGGAGAAGGTGGCGGAAGAAATTTACGACTTGCTGCCCGGCGCGACGCTTCACAGCACCGTAGCGCTCCCTGAAATTTTATCTGAGGGACTGCGACGGGCAGAGGTAAAGACTTCATGGATGCAATATCTGCCCGGACTAAAACGCCACTTCCGTCACTACTTCCTTTTTTACCCCTTCGCGGTTGAATCAGTTGACCTGAGCAAGTACGACTTGATCGTGAGTAGTTGTTTCGGTTACGCCAAAGGAGTGCGCAAAAGTCGTAACGCAGTTCACGTTTGCTATTGCCATACGCCAATGCGTTGGGTGTGGCGTTACGAGGATTACAGCGAGCGGGCGGGCTTTGACGGCCTGACGCGGCGGCTACTCCCACTGGTGTTGTCGCTGTTAAAACGTTGGGACCTGCGCGCGTCGCGTCAGCCGGATTACTTCATCGCCAATTCAAACGTCGTAGCCAGACGCATTAAGAAATTTTACGGCCGCGATTCGGTGGTCATCCCACCGCCGATTGATGTAGGGCGATTCAGTCCAACTCCAGAAGATCCTCTGCCGATGGTTGAGGATTACTATTTGGTTCTCTCGCGATTGGTTCCATATAAGCGTATCGATTTGGCGGTCGAAGCTTGTACGCGACTTAACCGCAAACTGGTGGTGATTGGCGATGGTCCCGATCGTGCGAGACTTGAGAAGCTTGCTGGGCCGTCAGTTAGCTTCCTTGGCCGTCAGCCGGACGACGAGGTGGTGAAACACGCATCCCGTTGCCGGGCTCTTCTTTTTCCCGGCGAGGAAGATTTTGGGATGACACCGCTTGAGGTTAATGCCGCGGGCCGTCCAGTGATCGCGTTTCGTGCCGGCGGCGCTCTCGAAACCGTAGTTGAAGGGGTTACCGGTTTTTTCTTTGATCAACCTTCGGTCGATTCGCTCGCGCAGGCAATCGAGGAGTTTGAGCAACACTCCTGGGATTCTGCCGCTTTGACGTCACATGCAGCAGAGTTTGATCGGACGATCTTTGCTGAACGATTGTTGGCCTTCCTAAACCAGGTTGCTCCCCAGAGCTTGCCGGCGACAGAGCCCGCGCGACAAAGCCGAACGAATCTGCTGCATCCGGTTCATCAGCGAGATGCCAGCGCCACGTTCGAGATTTCCTGAGCCTTCGCGTTGAGAATCAAATTCTGTCGCTGCGAGCCCGTCAAATTCTCGCTTAAATCTATTATTACCGCCATTTAACTGCTTATTTTCTGGCAACTGCCCTCCTTTAGGATTTTCTTCTATTACTGGAAGTCGCCGGGAGTCGCAAACGCATTCCAGAATTCGGCTGCTTTGAACGATTAGGAATTCGTTTCGGCCATTCAGTTTGAGGTCGAAATTTTCTTCGCATTAACCGGAGGCCATGGCTTTGATTTCTAGTGTAGCGCTCTCAACTCTGCTTGCTGAGTTAACCGCCCGGCTCAACGGCGTCAACGATCAAATACTGTCGCAGGTGAATGGCTTGGCAGGCCGGTCCTGGGTGTTTGACAGCCTTGTTGGCCAATCTCAGGAAAATGATCTTATCAAAGCTGGGATCATCGGCTGTTGCTTCTTCGCCGCCTGGTACTGCGGTAAGAGTGTCGATGAGTTACGAGCGAAACGGAAGATCCTGATGGTGACTGTGATCGCGGCCGTTTGCGTTCTCGCCACCACCAAAACAATCTCCCACTCGATCACGCTACCGCGTCCCGCAATCAGGACTCAAAAAATTTACCAGTTAAGTGAAGATAACCTGGTCGAGATGAAACGAAGCCACGTGCGCGTGCCGCTCGATGAGTCGAGTCAAAAAGAGCATCGGGATTTGCTCAACGGCGACGTCGAGTCAAATAACCTCGAGTCGTTTCCCAGCGATCATGCCGGGTTCTTCCTGGCGATTTCGCTCGGAATCTTTTTCGCCTCCCGTCGAATCGGAATCATCGCTCTGGGTTGGACCGTATTTGTGATTCTCGCCGGCAAGCTGATCACCGGGGGCCACGCGCCCATCGATCTTGCGGGAGGTGGGATCATTGCATTTGCGGAAGTCGCAGCTCTGCGATACGCGTCCCGGACCCGACTCGGCAATATTCTCGATCGAGTTTCATTGTTGACGCTCAAATACAGCGCGCTTTCCAGCGCTATTCTTTTTGCGGTGGTGTTCGAAATTACGAGCACGCTCTTTCACGTCAAGCAGTTCGCATCACTGCTTGGGGCAATTAAGCACCACATCACTGCCGGCTAGTCAGCGGAGTAAAGAAGCATTATGGGAACGACTCGAAGACTGTCTCTCGACTGGACCATCATCAAACTCGCGTTAATCGTGGCGGTCGTGGTTCTGTTCGGCGCTTGCAACAAAGGCCGCCACGGCCTGGTGCTGATGACCGACCCGTCGTACAAGGCGACTGTGTTTGCTACCAACAACGGCGGCATTGGCGCGCCTGACGGCCTCCGCTGGAATGGCAACAAGCTTTACCTGGCCGACGAAGGCGCAGGCGCGCTGGAAGTTTGGAGTCAGGATGGCGGCGTCAGGAAACTTCTGGATGCACAGTTTGGGGCGGCATCACCCGAGGATTTGGTAATCGATTCTGAAGGAAATGTGTTCTTCAGTGACGACGATGCCGGTGGCGTTTGGCAAGTGGATGCTAAGGGAGGGCAACACCTCCTGGCCGGAAAGGACAAAGGCCTGTATTCGACGGAAGGCATTGCCCTCGCTCCGGATGGATCGATTCTGGTTGGTGATACGGACCAGCACAAGATTTTCCAGGTTACGAGAGCCGGTGAAGTTTCGGTGTTTCTCGATCGCAACTCGGGCATCACAAAACCAGAGAGCATGACGTTTGACGATAAAGGCAATCTGTACATTGCCGACAACGAAGATAACGTTTTGTATTTACTGGATAAGAATCATCAGCTTCATCGAGTGGTTGATCGAAAGGACCACTTTTCTCCTGAGACGATCTTCTTTTCCCGCGGTTCGCTTTACATCACCGACAGTCAATCCTCCAAGCTCTACGTTTACACGCCTAACGAAGAGCTAAAAACAATAGCCGCGTTTGGAGGCCAACTAAAAAATATTCAAGGGGTCACAGTGGACGACTATGGCGATATCTACGTCTCGATTCAATCAGATCTAAAGCATAACGTTGGATACATCATCAAGATCAGCAAAGAAGAGCCCCTGCAGTTAGCCAGCCGAGACTAGATTTCTACACGCATGTCCAACCATACTCGTGGTCACATTTTTGAACCTTTGATTCCCACCAATGGGTTTGTTCCATTCTCGGAATGCCAAGGCGAGTCAGCCGAACAGTATTTCGCCACCACCGTCATTGAACTGTTCGAGCGTCAGGTAGCGAGTGGTGCCGAACGGACAGCAGTAGCATTCGGGAACGACAGGCTAAGCTATGGAGAACTCAATTCCAGAGCGAACCGGCTAGCCAGGTACTTGCGCGCTCGTGGAGCGGCGCCGGAAACCCTCATCGCAATTTGTCTCGATCGTTCGCTTGAGATGGCGATCGGTATTCTGGCGATCTTGAAATCCGGAGCCGCTTATCTGCCGGTGGATCCGGACTATCCCGCGGAACGAATCAGCTGGATGATCAACGACTCCGGTGCTGGTTTCATCTTAACCAGCGAAAAACTAGCCGCGCAATTGCCGTCGCATTCTGCTGAGCTCGCATGTCTCGACGCCGAGCATGCAGAAATATCAGCTTCGTCAGACGAGAACCTATCCGATGGTCCAAAGCCGGAGAGTCTGGCTTATGTGATTTACACTTCGGGCTCGACCGGTCAGCCCAAGGGCGTAATGATCACGCACGGAAGTCTGGCAAACTATGTCCAGGCCCTCCAAAAAGAGCTCGAGCTCAACGACCGCGATCTTTACCTTCACACCGCTTCGATCGCATTTTCTTCGTCGCGTCGCCAATTACTGCTGCCCTTATCGCAGGGCGCAACTGTTGTGATCGCCAGTTCGGAACAACGAAAAGATCCATTGGCGTTGCTTGAGATGATCAAAGCCGAGGGCGTCACGGTGATGGATGCGGTGCCATCCTCATGGCGCAACACCACCACAGTGCTCGCTTCGCTCGATCGTGAGACGCGCCTGCGCCTGCTCGACAATCGCTTGCGGCTCATGCTTTCAGCCAGCGAACCATTGCTCTCAGATGTGCCGCGAACCTGGATTTTCGATTTTGGCCATCGCGCTCGCCACGTTCATATGTTTGGCCAAACGGAAACGGCCGGAATAGTTTGCGTAAATAACATCACCGTCAGCAACGATGCGATGGATGTCACCAGCTTCGTTCCGATCGGACGTCCAATCGCGAATACGGAAATTTACATTCTGGACGAGGAACTGCAACGAGTTCCGGTGGGCGAGGCAGGCGAACTCTACATCAGCGGCGCAGGAGTTGGTCGCGGGTATTTGAACCGGCCGCACCTGACGGCGGAAAAGTTTTTGAGTCATCCATTTTCCGATCAGCCCGGCGCGCGTTTGTATCGCACTGGCGACTGGGCGCGCCTTCGCCCAGACGGAAAAATAGAATTTGCAGGCCGTCGTGATAGCCAGGTTAAGGTGCGCGGCTTTCGGGTCGAACTGGGTGAAATCGAAGCAACTTTGGCGCGACACCCAGGCGTTAAGGAAAACGCGGTAGTCGCCCGAACAGATGCGAGCGGGACTACGCGATTAATTGCCTACTTCGTGTCGATGGAACCTGCGCCAGGCGTTTCCGAATTGCGTGAGTTCATGGCTAATCAGGTACCCGATTATCTGGTGCCGTCGGCGTTTTTAGAGTTGAACGAGCTGCCTTTGAACGTAAACGGCAAGGTCGATCGCCGCACGCTTCCTGATCCGGGGGAGATGCGACCGGATCTGGCCACTTCCTATCAATCTCCACGAAATCCACTCGAAGAATTGCTTGCTCACATCTGGAGTGAAGTGCTGGACGTCGAAGGGATCGGTGTGGACGATAACTTTTTCGAGTTAGGCGGCCACTCGCTTTTAGCTACCCAGGTGATTGCCCGAGTCAACGATCAATTCAAGACCGTCATACCGTTAAGATTACTCTTTGAGAGTCCAACCATCGCCGGATTGGCAGCCGGCATTGCCACTGCCAGCGAGCGGGCCAGTGATCCCTCCACCTCCCTGCCTAAACTCCGGCGAGTGAACAGAGGAGTTGAAGCGCCGCTCTCCTTCGCACAGCAGCGTCTCTGGTTTATCGATCAGATGGATCCGGGTAGTGCACTCTACAACATAAATCGCGCCTTGCGATTGCACGGGCAAATAGATGCAACGAGGTTGGAGCAAGCAGTGCAGGCAATTGCCGAGCGCCATGAAGT
>JANLZV010000369.1:0-5525 GCA_031366425.1 Pyrinomonadaceae bacterium
CTTCAAGATGGTACCCGTGGGCAGGTTCACCTTTTCCACTTCGACATTGAGCTTGCGCCGGCCGTCCGTTCGCGACCGAAATCTTGCCTGTCCCTTTGGAATCAATCCGCCAATGGCAGAGCCAGCCAGTCGCGACTCAATCCTGGTTTCGTTGCTCACACCGGGAGTGGGCGAAGGGGACGGCGATGGCGAAGCAGATGGACTGGGAGATGGCGATGGCGATGAAGAAGGGGACGGCGACGGAGACGCTGATGGCGACGGCGTTGGAAACGGAGACGATGTGGGAGACGGAGTCGGCGTCGGACTAGGAGTCGCGTTGGAAAAAGATCCAGCCACAATCGTGTTACCCGCCTGATCTGTGACTGTTACTCGCGTGCGTGAATTGACTGTTGGGACAACTTGGCCGTCCTTGGTTTCCCGCTCTAGTTCACCCGTCAGGGCGCCAATCGTTAGGGCGCCTACCCGGGCGCCGTCAACGATAACATTCAGCACAGTGCCGTTCGGAAGGTTAACGTTTGCGACGTTGGTCTCGAACTTGCGGTTTCCGTCGAGAAATACTTTGTACTCAGCTTCGCCTCTTGGGATCAGGCCGTTTAAGCTGGCGCCCGCCAGCTGTGCCTCGATGTTTGTTGATGTATCAGAGCCTCCGGAGGCGTGCGTAGCCACAATTGAAATGCCCATAATCGAAAGTGCGAGAACGATCAGCCCAATTGCCAATCGTGTCGAGCTGTTGGTTATGCGCGGCAGGTTTACGGTGGTCTTGAGTCGCCCAAAAGTGTTCTTCATTTCTTTCTCCCAATCTATTTTGCGGTTGCGAAGCTATTCTTCAGCCATCACTACAGTGCGGGCGTATTCGCGAAAAATACATTCGACTTCAGGCGTCGCTTCGGCTTTTATGGACGCTGACATAGAAAGCTCGCACCTGCGTCCCCTACGCGGATGCGAGCTTTCCCCGCCGCGCCTCTCCCAAGTCACGACGGAAATTGACGAATGTCTCGAACCGTTATCTGCCGTAACAGTGTCGGCATCCAGGGAATAAATACATCAGGCCACCGGCACGCTAGACAACCGAGTGGCGCAACTCTATTCTCTGGCGTAAATCGAACCCGGGCATTTGCATGGAATCTACTGATAAACAGCTCTTGATGGCTTGTCGCAGCGGCGACGCCGGCGCATGGGAATCGCTAATCAATCGTTACCAGCGGCTCATTTATGCGATTCCCCGCCGAGCTGGCCTCGATGATGATCAGGCAGCCGAAGTTTTTCAGGAAGTATTCACCACGCTCGTGCAAAAGCTTGATGACATCACCGAACCTGATCGTCTGCATGCCTGGCTCGTCACTACAACACGCCGTAAGACCTGGCGTGCAATTTCAAATCGCAAAGGTTGGCAGCAGGTGATTGGTGGAAGCACCGACGATGCGACGGCGTTCGAAGTTGCCAGTGTTGCCGACGGCATGCCATTGCCAGACGAAATAATAGGACGACTGGAAGAGCAACATCGCGTACGGACGGCCCTGGCAGCGCTTGACGAACGTTGCCGCAAACTAATCACCATGTTGTTTTATGCCGAGGAACCGCGGCCTTACGCGGAAATTGCTGTTGCTTTAGGCACTTCGCCGGGAAGTATTGGCCCGAGTCGTGCTCGATGCCTTGAAAAGATGTTGAGGTTATTAAGCTAAGACTGGTATCCACATGTATTTTTGCGGCCGGTGTGGGCACTGTTGGTGAGGGTGGAGGCGAGCTTTCAACGCGGAACAATCGATGGACAATCACCAACATATCATTTTCGAAAAACTGGTAAACCTGACTACAAGTGCAGTCGGCAGCGAGATGGATGAGGGCGAGCGTGCACAATCGATGCAGCACGTCGGAAGTTGCACGCTCTGTGCGAAGCAGTTGGAGCAGCTCGAGCATGTGGTGGGGCTGATGAGAACTGATAGGGAACTGGATGCGCCACGTGATGTAATCGCTTATGCGGTAAACAGTTTTGCTAGAAAGAGAAACGCGAAGGCACCATCGCTTTCACGCCGCTTAGTTGCAGCGTTGACGTTCGACAGCAGATTGAATCTGACACCCGCTTTCGGAATGCGATCTGGAGGTCCCGTGTTTCACCAATTGCTCTACTCCGCGGAGATGCTCGATCTGGATTTGCGTATTGCGCAGAATGAAAATGACTGGATAGTCAGCGGTCAGCTGCTTGGCGAAATCGGCGCGGATGGGAATTCGGCATCCCTCAATTTGATTAACCTGGACGATGAACACGAGGCTGCGGCAACTACCGCGAATGAGCTTTGCGAATTCTCTCTGCCGCCGGTCCCACCGGGAAACTATCAGCTCCTCGTACAGTTGGCTAAGGTTGAGATCGAGATTCCCCGCCTTGAAATCGGCTGACATTTTTAGGACCCCGAATGCTGCATTCAGATCTGGCAATGCTTCTTGTTGAAGGGGATGCCACACCGGATGCCTTGTTCAATGCTTACTCCGCGTTGGCGGACGTGCAACTTGCTTACTCCCTCAAAGATATTTGCCTGGATGGCTGGAGTAGTAATCCGCAAAGGTCTCTTCGCGCCGCGAGCGCGATGCGCTCCCTTCTCCAACGAAATTCTCACCCGGAAATCGTAGCGCTTTGTGAATGGACGTCTGGGCTTGAGTCCCTCATCGACGGGCGCATGTCCGAGTCGATCAGGCATTTGGAAGTTGCTCGAACCAGTTTTCTCGCGCTCGGCAAGCCACACACGGCTGCCGCCACGGAAGTCAGCAAGGTGATTGGCCTATCCCTGCTTGGTCGGTACGACGAAGCTGTCTCGTGCGGCCTCCGATCTCGGGAAGTATTTCTGGCCCAGGGCGACCTTCTGGCTGCCGGCAAGATTGAGCACAACCTCGGAAATCTTTATTTCCGGAGGGATCGATACCTTGAAGCCGAAGAGTTTCATAGCTCTGCCAAAGCGCGATTTCAGGTCCTGGGCGATGAGAAACAGTTGGCAACCATAAATAATTGCCTCGCCAACACCCACGCCCTCCTCCATAAATTTCAGTCGGCCGAAGATCTTTACGAGCAAGCGCTGCAACAAGCTGAGTCTGCGGGGCTGCCCGTAACCCTGGCTGAGATAGAGGGTAACATCGGAACGTTTGCGCTCTTGCGTGGACGTTATGATCGGGCGTTGGACTATTTGGAACGGTCGCGCCGGCGTTACGCGGCACTGGGGATGCCACATCAATCCGCTATTGCTGAACAGGAAATCGCTGATGCATATCTGGAATTGAATAGTGTCCCAGAGGCAGCCGAAATCTACGGACGGCTAACCCAGACATACAAAGAACTAGGCTTGCAGGCTGAGGAGGCCCGAGCCTTGGCGTACCACGGACGCGCAGCCGGGCTCTTGAAGAAACCCCAGGAAGCGCTGGCATTACTAGGGAATGCCAGACTGCTCTATGCCGCCGAAGGAAACCGTGTCGGGGAGGCAATGGTGCTTCTCTCAGAGGCTCAACTGCACTACGCGCAAGAAAATTTTCAAGTGGCGGAAGCCCTCGCTGCCAAGGCTGAACCAATTCTGCAGTCGTCGGGCAGTTGGCAGCGGCTGATGCTAACCCACTGGCTCCAGGGCGAACTCCACCGGGTTCTCGGCCACTCTGATCGAGCCAAAGAAGTTCTCACAAACACACTCAATGAGGCGACTCGCAAAGGTCAGCCACAGGTGGCCCAGCGATGCGAGACTACTTTGGGCCAGCTGGAAATGGCCGCCGGCAATCCAGAAATAGCGGAACTACACTTTCGCCGGGCGATTGCTTTAATCGAAGAGCTGCGCGCGCCGCTGCCGGGCGAAGACTTTCGCACCTCATTCTTCTCAAATAAGTTAGTGCCATATACGGAATTATTGCGGCTTTGCCTCTCGCGTGGTGCGGAGCAGATAACGGAAGCGCTGCGTGTTGTCGAGAGCGCTCGCTCGCGAGCTTTGTCAGATCGAATGGGTTGGAACCTTGACCGTCGAACGGAAGACTATGATGAGTTCGAAGCGGATCTGCTTCGGCAGGCCGACGCACTGGGCCAGGAGTTGAATTACATTTATCACCAAATTGATCGTCCCCCTCACGATGATAATGCCGCCGCCAAAGAGAAGGCTTCGCTTGCTTTGCAGGAGTCACTGCGAGAACGGGAAAGCCGGCTGCTGGAAATTTCGCGCCAGCTCCACCATCGGGCTCGCGAGTTTGCGCCGATCGAGTCCTTCAACCTTGAGGAACTCCAACGGCAGCTCGGACGAGATACCGCGCTTGTTGAATACACGACCATCGGCGACGAACTGCTGGCGTTTGTAGTTACGAACGAACGAGTTGAAGTCCTAAGAAATTTGGCGCCGGCAGGAAAGGTAGCCGCCGAAATCAGGCAAGTCCGTTTTCAGATTGATACGCTGCGCACCGGGTCATCAGCCATGCGAAAGCATCTGCCGGCACTCACGGAGCGCGTTCGAAAACACCTGGCCTCGCTCTATGATCTGCTGATGAGACGAATCGAAGATACGATTGGCGACCGGGAGCGTCTTGTGATCGTGCCTGAGCGGGATCTGCACTATCTGCCGTTTCAAGCACTGTGCGATGGGAAAAGTTACCTAATCGAGCGTCGTCAGATATCTTCGGTTCCGAGTGCGCTAGTTTTGCAGCAATGCTTTAATTCGAGCAGGCGGTCCGATTCGTCTTCTCTTCGCCGGTTTGAGACTGCCCTGCTTTTGGGTGTGGCCGACGCGCGAATTCCCTTAGTGCACGAAGAGATCGAAGGCATCGCGCAGGTATTTCCGGGGGCCCGTATATTTCTGGATGGGCAAGCGACGATTGCAGCCCTGCGTGGAAACCTCGAGCACATGGATATCATCCACCTGGCCTGTCACGCTGATTTCAGAGCTGACAACCCGCTGTTTTCCTCGCTCCATATCGGTAATGGCAGGCTGACGGTGCGTGACGCTTATCGGTTACCGCTCGAATGCAATTTGGTGACGTTGAGCGGGTGTGAGACGGGCGTGAATACGATTGCGCCGGGAGAGGAGCTGATGGGCCTCGCCCGGGGTTTCTTCGCTGCTGGTTCGCCTTCGGTGCTGCTAAGTCTTTGGACCGTAGATGACCAGGCGACGACGAGGATGATGATCGGCTTCTACGCTGCGCTGAAACGAACGCAGTCGCCCTCAGCAGCGTTGCGCGAAGCACAGCTGGATTTGCTGCGTGAAATGCCCCATCCTTTCTTTTGGTCGCCTTTTGTCCTGATGGGTCAGTGGTAAGCAAGAAGACAGGAACTATAGCTCGGATTTATGGAGTTCGCATCGTAGGAACAACCCGATTGGACTAGCAGCCATCTGAACCGCTTGTCGCACGCTGCCGGCGGAGAAACAATTTTGAAGTTATTGGAGCGCAAACGTATTTATTGAGACTACGCCGGCACTGTGGAAGAAGCGGGTTTCCGACTAATGCGCAGATTCAGAGTCGATTAATGGCATCAACCCCTCAACATGGTTTCGTTAAAGGTCCGTGGTATCAAC
>JANLZV010000370.1:0-1762 GCA_031366425.1 Pyrinomonadaceae bacterium
TATCACCGCAGCTTTTGGACTTACTACATTTTCGCGGGACTCTTCGGCGGGCTCGCTGACGGCACACTTTTCAAGACCCTTTCTTTTCATCGCGCTCGCCAGAAAATGATCGACGGCGCAATCGCCCGTTACTATTCAATCGATGAATGGCGCGCGTTAACTTCCGACCTCTTTCAAGTGAAAGACATCAGCATTTATGGCAGCAAGGCCGAACTGATTCCTTTACCCAACGGAAAATTCAAGGCGGCGGTTAAGTCGGCAATTCCAAATAGTTTCACGCGGTTCTTAACCAATCGTTGCCGCATGGGGATGTTTCTCGTTTCAACGCTCCAAAAGCCCGCCGCCTAGTGCCGCCACTTCCGCAGTCGCTAAGACGTCAGATGAAAAAGCGAGTAGCGTTAATTACTCATGAGATGTCCCTGGTTGGCGGACTTCCGACCCTGATCAGGTTTCTTTATCGAACGCTCGCCGAGTCGGGAAAGTACGAGCCAGAGTTGATTTCGCTGGCAACCTCAGCAGCTGATCCCGCCAGCGTGAGACTTCGCTCGCCTAATACCTGGCTACAGCAACCCGACGTCAAGTCGATCGCCTGGCATGATTTGAATTTTACTCACGTGGGCGCGTGGGGAAGTGAACTTGAATTTCAGCGTTATCGTCCGCGGCGAAAATTGACTCGACTACTGCAAAGCTACGACTTGTTACAGTTTGTAGTTGGTAGCTCCCCGTGGGTCTCGGTTGCTGAACACGTCAATCGACCTGTCCTGATTTGGACGGCGACAACTACCCGGGCTGACCGGGCGAGTCAATTGCAAAACGGAGTTCGCGCGAAGCGCGCCTGGTCGTCGCTAATGATCTCTCTGGCGGAACGGACCGAACTGCGGGCGCTGAAAACAGCCGATGCTGTGTTTGCGCTCAGCGAATACACGCGGGCTGCGATCGAGCCGATTGCCGGCGCAGACAAAGTGTTGCTCGCGCCATGTGGAGTGGATACAAATCTATTTCATCCCGCGACGGAGCCGCGAGCAGATTACATTCTTTGGGTGGGGCGATCTTCCGATCCGCGTAAGAATGTGCGGCTACTGCTTGAGGCGTATGCCAGCCTGCAAACATCAATCGACAATCTCCCTGATCTTTATCTCGTGGGAGACCGGCTCGCGCCTGCGGACGCTGCCTTTATCAGCCGGCAGCAACTGGACCATAAAGTGCGCCTAATCGAAAAAGCGACGGGTGAAGAACTTGCGGAGCTGTACCGTCACGCCCAGTTGTTTGTCCTGTCATCAAACGAAGAAGGGCTGGGAATCGTGATACTTGAAGCGATGGCGAGCGGTCGTCCAGTAGTCAGCACAGATTGCGGCGGACCTGCAACGGCGATTACGGATGGCCGGAGCGGATTTCTAACTCCGACAAACGACATTGCCGCGTTGGCAAGTGCGATGAAGAAGTTAATCCTTGATCCAACGCTACGAGATCGGATGGGCGCTGAAGGCAGAAAGGTCGCGGAACAACGTTTCTCGTTAGCCGCGGCAGGGAAAGTTTTCCTCGATACCTACGAGCGCGTCCTAAACAAGAATCCTGAAACAGCTCGTGTTCTGGCCAAATCAGGCACGCCGATCGGTGCGGCCGTTTCCGAGTAAACCGCGGCGAACCGTCAAATGCGGATTCTGAAAACCACGCAGACTTATTACCCTTACCTCAGCAAGGGCGGCCCACCCGCGAAGATACGGGCGATCGCAGGTGCGCTCGCGCATCTCGGCCATGAAGT
>JANLZV010000382.1:0-3939 GCA_031366425.1 Pyrinomonadaceae bacterium
GTTGCCGGAGACAACTTGCGACGCGCCCTGCTGTTGTTCACTCCACATAAAAAGCCCGCCTTCGGGCCTTCGCGCCGCGAGCGGATCGAGCGTCGCCTGATGCGCGCCTTTGTAGAAAAGTTTAGGCAGCGTTTCCTTTTCGGGACGCCGGACGGCTACCGATTCGCGATTGATGATCTGTGAAACGTACGACTCAGTGTCGTTCATGTCGCCAATCAGGATCGCTTGCGTGGGGCAGACGACGACGCAAGCAGGCTCAAGTCCGACATCGATGCGGTGAGCACAGAAGTTACATTTTTCCGCAGAGTGGTCTTCGGGGTTAATAAAGATTGCATCGTAGGGACACGCCGCCATGCAGGCTTTGCAGCCGATACAGATCGATTTATCGAAATCAACGATGCCGTCGGCGCGTTTGAACATCGCAGACGTGGGGCAGGCCGTGGCGCACGGAGCATGTTCACATTGGTTGCAGCGGGTCACTTGATGCGCGCGCCGAGCGGTGGGAAAGACGCCGACATCAACGTGCTTGACGTAGGTTCGCGTAACGGAGAGCGGCACCAGGTTTTCCGATTTGCATGCGGTGGTGCAAGCATGACAACCAATACATCGGGTGTGATCGATGACTTTGGCCCACTTCACCGCGCCGCTCTGCGGTTCTTCAACCATGAAAGCTCCCGTTCGAGATTTGGTGAGTGCGAACTATATCACGTCTTCGTTACAGCGTGGCCCGGCATTGACAAAAGCAGGTAGGCATAAGAAATTAGCGACTGCCTATTCTTACGGGCGGCTCGATCCGCATTCTGGAGGTCAATTAATGTTTCGTTTTTATTCGTTCATGGCAGTTGCCATTCTCGGTCTGGCGGTGTTAACCGCATGCAATTCGGCTGAGAACAAAAATGTGAGCGCTGGACCGATAGCGCCGCAACCACAAAACCCGACGACCTTGCCATCTGACGGTGTGCGGCGCGTCACGGTCGTCGAGCTCCGCGATCTGTTGGCCAAGAATGAAGCAGTCGTTTACGACGTGCGTAACGAGGAAGCTTACAAGACGGGCCACATTCGTGGCGCGAAGTTGATGCCGGTGGCCGACACCGTGAAGCACATCTCCGAGTTGCCGAAGGACAAGTTGATCGTCACCTATTGTTCTTGACCAAACGAACACACGTCCGCCGGTTCGGTGGTCACAATGAAATCCAATGGAATCGAAAACGCCGCGGCCCTGCTCGGAGGCTTTGCGGCCTGGCAGAATGCCGGATTGCCGGTTGATACAAAGCAGTGAAGCCTGACGGAGTTCAACTAACGGATGCACTGTTCTAACTGCGGAGCTTACATTGCCCCCGGTGTTCGATTTTGTTCGGGATGCGGCGGCGCTGCAAACGATCCGGAAGCGACCCGAATTGTGCGGGCTGCAAGCGGGATCCCCGCGCGCGTCGACGAGGTGGATGAAGATCTCGAGCAGATCGTTTTTACCGTCCGGCCAACCATGATCTTCATCAAGCTGGGTTACGCGTTGGCCGTTATTGGGGCAGTAGCTCTCGTGTTTTTGCTGGCGACGTTTACCCCGGTGCCGGCTTACATCTCAGTGCTCCTGGGGCTCGCTTTGCTGTTGATTCCCGCTTACTACCACCTGCGCCGCAACACGGTGCGCTACACCTTGACTGATTCGAAGATGGAAATTGACACTGGCCTGATTGCCCGCACGACGCGAAACATCCCGCTCAGTAAGATTCAAGACGTTACAGTTTCCGCCAGCATTCCTCAGCGATTACTCGGCTTCGGCGATCTGATCGTCGATAACGCCAGCGAGCTGGGTGGCACCACGGTGCTCCACAATATCAGCAAGCCTCGTCACTACGCCGACCTGCTTTTGCGCGAACTCCGACGCTGGCATTAGACTCTCCCTGAGAACTCGAGCACCTGAATTCCAACCATCTAGTCAGGTCGGAACATCCAGACAGCTTTGGGTTCTAACATTACCTTTGTAATTAGTTATGCGTGTATCAATGATTTCGCTACGACTCAAGGCGTTTCCGCCATTGGTTTTCCTGGCGTTGTGCTCTTTCCTAACGATTGGAGCCGCAACCCTTTCGAGCGGCCCGGCGGGCAAATTACTTCCAAACAAACTGGGAAACTTTCGCGCGGCGGGCCCGATTGAGCCAATTACGCCGGAACTGATCGAGCCGCGGCTTCAACGTAACGGCGTCAGCTCGTGGGCCAAACGCAGTTACGATTCAGCTGAGGGTGCGCGCTTTTCCGTAGTGCTCATTACGGCCGGTACCGATTCAGGCGCTTACGCTCTTTTTAGCGAGGCGCGGAGGAAAGCCGAAACCTTCGGAAGAGGAACTGGAGACGCCGAGGTAGGCACGGCTGGCTTTTCACTTTGGGATGGGACGCATAACACGCTCTCGTTTTGTAAGGGACAGATTTTCGCGATTGTTAGTGAAGAAGCGAAATCGAACGGAGTTCAACCGTTGACCGAGTTCGCGCGAACGCTGGCCGACACTCTCGACCGCGGCGAGGGCGAGATTCCGGTCCTCATAAAGCATCTGCCGAATTGGAAGGCAGCCAGTCGCAACGCGCTCTACGTCGTGTCCGTGGAAACCCTGCGAGAGAAATTTGGGCCGGCTTCAGTCTTCAGCGCGGTCGACTTCAAAGGTGCGGCCGAAGCCGTCGTGGCAAACTACGAAAACGCAGAGATGGTCATCGTCGAATTTAATACACCGCAGCTAGCGACTGAGAATGATGGACTCCTTAACGCGAAGCTGCAGGAATTGCGGAGCCAGGGTCAGCCTTTACCAACTGCGTATCGCCGGGTTGGAAATTATTCAGTGTTTGTTTTCAACGCGTCGAGCCCGGAGGCCGCCAACCGGCTAATCGACGGGGTGAAATATGAACAAATGGTCCAATGGCTCGGCGAGAATCCCTATTTGTACGAAAGGGCTCTGCGCCAATTCAGTGAAACGACACTCGGAGTTTTCGTTAATGTCGTGAAAGGCTCGGGTCTGGCTCTGCTCAGCTGCCTGGCCGTTGGTGGTTTGTTCGGTGGGTTGCTGTTCATGCGCCGGCGTGCACAACAACGCGAGGCCGAAGCCTATTCAGATTCGGGTGCAATGCTGCGGCTCAACCTGGATGAATTGACTTCGGAAGTTGATTCGCCAAGATTGCTGGGCCCGGGCAAATAACGAGGGTCAAGCCCGAAATAAAAAAGCGCTGGGACCAAAGTCCCAACGCTTTTTTTGCCCGCTTGAAAATGTCCTGCCTGAAATTATGCGGGCTGCTGATCTTTCCTGGGAGGCTCCCCCAAGCCCCGTCAGGACGACGATCAGCAGCCCCGCAAATGGCGCCCTTAGATTGCTAAGCAAACAGTCGCTCCATTCCCCCGAAAGAGCTGCCACCTGCCTTTTCAAAACTGAGTGGACGCCTCCCCCAAAGCTTCCACTCACTGCAATCGCCGAGCTTTACCCGATAACTACTTTCAACCCTACTTGTATATGTCTTTCTGCTTGGCAACGACTGTGCCAATATTCGCGAACTCGGGGGAAAAAGTTTCAGTGAATCAGAGTCTTCCTAAAACAAAGCCAATTGCACTGATCGGAAATGAAGACTACTCCACGGGCTCATTATCACCGGCGAAATGGCGTTGACCGCGTATCTTAACAATGCATTTCGAAGCAGCAAACGCATGGTTACCAGTCGCTCGGGCTTCATCTCGGCAGCGCTTCGAATAAAACTTCGATTTCCGCTGTAGTGTTGTAGATGTGTGGAGAAATTCGGAGCCGATCGCCACGGGGCGCGGTGACGATGCTTCTTTCTTTTAAGTGAAGGTAGAGAGCCGTTGCAGTGATCCCTGCGCAGTTTTGAATACAAACAATCTGAGACTTCTCGCCGGCGAGCCGCGAGCTGAGCACTTCGTAATTCGAATCTCCCGCGAGCAGTTGG
>JANLZV010000414.1:0-4340 GCA_031366425.1 Pyrinomonadaceae bacterium
CGCGATTGAGGATTACACCAAAGCACTCTCGATGCGGGATAAACCAATCGTGGTCGCCACGGCTTATAACAACCGGGCCAACGCGCGTTTGAGCAAAAGCGATCTTGAGGGTGCAATTGCGGACTACGGCAAGGCCATCGAACTCCAGCCAAATGATTTCGAAAACTACTACAACCGCGGCGTCGCCTTAATGGCGAAGCAAGCGTACGACGCGGCGATCGCTGACTTCTCAAAATCGGTCGAGATGTTTCCCCGTTTTGCCGCTACCTTTGACAATCGCGGTACCGCCAAACGAATGAAGGGAGATCTGCCCGGGGCTATGCTCGACTACCAAAAGGCGATCGAAGTTGATCCGAAGTATTACCAGGCCTACTACAACCGCGGCGCGGCCGCACAAATCCTCGGCGATGCGAAGGCGGCTATCGCCGACTACACCGTGACCCTGGAATTGGCTCCGAAGTTTGCGGATGGTTACGTGAATCGCGGGCAGGCGCGCCAGTCATTACGGGATTTGGCGGGAGCGATTAGTGACTACGACCAGGCGATCGCGTTGAAACCTGATGCCGGCGTTTACTACGCGCGCGCAACTGCCCGTCAGGAGGTTAACAATTTGAACGGCGCGCTCAGCGATTACTCGAAAGCGATCGAACTCGATCCGGCGCTGGCTGCGGCTTACGCCAACCGCGCCGTAGTTGAAACTCTGTTGGGCAAAAAATCAGAGGCCCGTCGTGATTTTGAGACTGCGTTTAGACTCGATCCAGCGTTGCGGAAGACGTTTGAGAAATTTTTAGAACGGCTTAAGTGAAGACCGTCGCGCCCCGGCTAGCATTGACCGCAGCGCCGGTCCGATGGATCGCGGTCCGCGAAATGATGGGGGGATCGAGTAAGTCAGAACCGGGAGCGGTAGCGACCGGGTGCCAAAGTCAACTAACGAACTCAATACGATTGAGAATTGCGTGACCACTCTATTCCGATCAGATCGAAGGCGCTTCAAATCTTCGCTGGTCGAGGCGCTTGCGGTAATCTTCACCTTCAATCAAGACGCGCTTGCACATTTCAAAGAGACGACTGCGCAAGGGCGTGCCAATCCGATCCTCGAGCGTGGTTAGCTCCTGGATCCGTTCGGTGCTAAAACTCCGGCTACGTCGCGGCGGCGAATCCTCGTTCACTTCAGATGGCTGGCGGATTTCGTCCAGATAGTTGGTTGTGAAAATCGTGAGCTTTTTGTTGTTGTAGCGCGTGTTGATGATCTGGTAAAGCGTGTCGCGCACCCAGTTGGTCGGCACGGTCGCGCCAAGTTCATCGAGCACCAGCACTTCCGCCTGAAACACCGGAGCGAGCACACGCATTTCCGAAGTCTGAGAAACCGGATTGTAGGAATCCTGGATCGCTTTGAGTAACGAGCCTGACTCGTAAAACAAACAGCTCACGCCCTTCTTCGTCATCAATTCCTTGAGTACGGCAATCGCCAGGTGTGTTTTACCGACACCGACGGAACCCATGAATAGCAGTCCGGCGTCCACTGATGGAAAGTCAGCAACCAGTTTTGCAGCAAAGCTGTGCGCGAAAAACTGCGAGTCATTCTTCGGGTAGTAGTTATCAAAATCGCACTCGCGAAAGCGCGGCGGGATGCGCGCCGCATCGAAGGGTCGAGAGCCGCTATTCGCTCGCCGGCAATCACAGATCGTCGCACCCTTACCGGGCTCGATCCTGCTGCCCGTGCCGTTGCAAAATTCACAGACGACACTCTCCGCACCGGGTTCACCCGCGGGACGATTATCCTTCAAAGGCTTTGGGACGTCGTGAAGAGTGTTTGCCATACGATTCTCTCAAGCACACAGAAGGGCCGGATTATAGCATCGCGAGAAAACAGCGCAACGAGCCGACCCCCGTCGCGTCGCCACCGTCAAACTACCGTGATAAGTGCCGGGTATCATGCTGTTTCGTTTCAAATTTCGCTGAAGGTGAACTATTGTTATCATGAACGCTGGTTATATTGAGAACGAAATGCCGCTGCTTCATTCATTGTTAAGCAAATTGGGACTAAACCAGGTCAAGGCTGAACGTCATCCAATTCGTGTGTTTCTGCTCGACGACGACCGTCGCCGGCACCGTTGGTTCATTGCGCGTTTCAAGGGCGACCACGTAGACGTGGCGGATAATGTGCAAAAAGCCCTGCAGTTCTTAAGCGCAAATTCTTACGATGCAATCTTCCTCGACCACGACCTGCATCCTGAACATTACAACACCCGCAGCCACGATGATGGCCGCACCGGATATGCGATTGCTTCCTGGCTAGCGACCAATCCCGAACTTCAACGGGCATCCACAATTCTCGTGCATACCAGAAACGCTGACGGCGCCATGCGGATGGTGGAAGAGCTGCGCCGTTCGGGACGCTCCGCAGAATACGTTCCCTTCCCACTGCTTGAAGAACGGATCAAACGCTACTGGAAAAGCTGAAGCAGCCACACTGCCACGGCTTGGCTCATGCGCGCTAATTTATTCACTGCTAATGGGTTTTGTGGTGGCCAGGGACGGATTCGAACCGCCGACGCCGGCCTTTTCAGGGCCGCGCTCTACCAACTGAGCTACCTGGCCAACAGGTAGGAAAGACCGCGTAGTATAGGGAGTTGCGCAAGGAACTGCAACTTTGCTCGAAAAATCCCAGCTTTGTCAGATTAGTCACAAAACTCGTTGACGGATTGCGGGGAGGGTGTATAATCCCGTTCGTTGAGGATGGGGTTGGCGCCCAAACGTCAGTCCAAGTCGAAAGACAACATCTGATTCAAAATCGATGCCCGCCAGTGCCAGCTCGGCCGCCGATCGCGCCCCCCGCAGTCGCTACCTCCGAGCTGGCACAGCTATTTTGGCCAACCCGATTCCCGTATCCAATTAATCAAAATTCCAAGCCAGCGCGCTGAAGCAGTTTTGCGCCTGCGCTCGCGGCGTCTGCGCGAACCCGCGCTTCATTTAACGTAAGCAAAACGCCATCCTCCAACACAACTTCCCCGTCGATCACGACGCTGCGCACATCACTCGCCTGGGCTGAATAAACCAAGGCGGAGACTAATCCACGCGGATGCGGTAGCGCGTGCAAGCTGTCCAGATTAACGAGAATCACGTCCGCGCGTTTGCCCACTTCCAGACTTCCAATCTCTTTCTCAAGTCCCAACGCAGTCGCGCCTCCCATCGTCGCTATTCGCAATGCCTGCTTCGCTGGAATCACTTCGGGGCCGTGCATCGCCTTTTGCAGCAGCGCCATCGTCCGCATCTCGGTGAACATATCGAGACGGTTGTTGCAGGCAGCGCCATCCGCGCCGAGCGAAACTGAAATGCCCTGATCGAGCATTTTCGAAATTGCAGCGATACCTGAACCAAGCTTCAGATTTGACGACGGACAATGCGACACGTTTGTTTGCGTGGTCGCGAGCATCGCGAATTCGGCTTCACTGAGGTGAACACAGTGGGCCAGCACAGTGTGCCGTCCACTCAAGCCGAGGGATTTCAGATAGGCAACATTTTCGAGGCCCGTTTCGCCTTTAACAATCGCGCACTCACTTTTGTTCTCGGAAGCATGCGTATGGACCATGACGCCCCGTTCGCTCGCGAGCCGGCCAACTTCCGCCAGCAGTTCGCGAGTGCAACTCAGCGCAAATCGCGGCGCAAAACAATATCGGATCCGGCCATTCGCTTTACCGTTCCAGGCGTCCAGCAAACGCAGCGACTCCTGGATCGACGCGGTCATGTCTTCGCGAAGTGCCGCCGGGACTTCGTCGCCCTTGTCCATCATGCACTTGCCCACAGTGGCGCGGAAACCACTCTCTTCGACCACCCGGAACACTTCCTCGGTGTGGTTCACGGTTTCCATCGTCAAGGCCGAAGTCGTCCCACCCCTGATCAATTCGGCAATGCCTAATCTGGCGGAAGCAGTAATCGACTCGGCATCGTGCGCCGCCTCCATGGGCCAAACGCGTTTCTTCAACCAGTCAAGCAGGGATAAATCGTCGGCCGCACCGCGGAAGAGCGTTTGGCAAAGATGTATGTGCGTCTGAACGAAACCAGGCAAGACGGCGCAGCCCGCAGCGTCGAGGATGACGTCAGGGGTTTCGGCGATTTCGCCAAGCGCGGCAATCCGACCATCGCGGATAAGCAGGTCGCCGCGAATGATGGAGTCGCGGTCGTCCATGGTTACCAGCGTGCCGTTTTTGACCAGAATAGTATTCATAAGTACGACCGGCATTCCTGCCTGTCATTCCTTCCAGAATTTATTCCCGGCATTGGAAAGACAGGAATGTCTGTCCTACTGCCCCGCGGATTATCGTTTTTGATGAACGCTG
>JANLZV010000490.1:0-3595 GCA_031366425.1 Pyrinomonadaceae bacterium
AATTTGGGTAAAACCCGTGGTGCAAAGCTTCGGGGAAGCCCAAGACTAATAGATCATGAGAGCAGCGCTTTCAAAAACTGAAATCGAAAACGGGATTTCCTCGCGTTTCAGTTCTGCCTTCAAGCTACCCGAAAAAATCCCGGTCCAGGTTCTCTCTTCCGGCATTGCTCAAGTCGATTCTTTTACCGGAGGAGGATTGCCGCGCGGCGCTATCACAGAAATCTTCGGATCCGCTTCTTCAGGTCGCACCAGCTTCATGCTTTCCAATCTGGCCTATGCCACGAGCCACGATGAAGTGTGCGCCCTGGTGGACACCAGCAATGCTTTTGATCCTGATTCAGCCACGCAGGCCGGAATAAATTTAGAGCGACTGCTGTGGATACGTTGCGCCAACAATCTCGAACACGCCTTCAAAGCCACCGATCTTCTGCTGCAGGGTGGCGGGTTTGGAATGGTCGTACTCGACCTGGGGGACGTCGCGGCCAAAGATGCAAAGCGGATCATTTCCTCATGGTGGTATCGCTTTCGTCGGATTTTGGAATCCACTCCCACTGTCCTGATCACGATAGCTGAGGAGAGCTGTGCAAAATCCTGTGCTTCGCTGGCGTTGGAATTAAAACAAGCAGGCGGTCAGTGGTCGGCCAACTCAACTAAATTGAAAGCGTCTGAATTTGCGGTCTCGAGCGGGTGGCCGGCTGAGGGCGGGAATAGGTATCGAGGGAAAAACTCTCACAAACTTTCCGCGGTGACAAAGCCGGAAAGTCGGGAATTGAATTTGATCCAGCCGCCGCACGCGACTTTATTACAGGGTTTGAATTACCAGGTCGAATGCCAGCGTCCGCTTCACCAAAGCGCTTCCCGGATTCGCGTGATCGAAGCCCGCTCCGCGTAACAAAATACCTCTGGCAAACCTGTGAAGATCGCTACCGCCAGATCGGATTACTCGCTCGCGTGACCGGTAAAGATGCGCACATCAACCTTCTGCGGATCACCAAGAACCACAAACCGAAGATTATGCATGTAGGCTTTGGAAACTCTTTGCACTTCAGCCGGGGTCACCGCGGCCAGACGTTCGAGAAAGAAACCCGAGTTGCGCCATCCGCCACCAAGCAACTCATACAGCGCCAAATCACCCGCCTGCGCCGCATTCGTTTCCTGGCCCAGGTAATGCTTGGTTAGAAACAGCTGCACCGTTGCCTGCAATTCCGTGGGGGAAATCTGCTCCTTCTGCATCGTGGCAATTTCCTGAAGCATCACGCGGACAGCCTGATTGGCATCAACCGCGGTGACGTAAATTCCCCCGATGTTAGCTTCCTGGCTGCCGAGAAATGCGTCTGGCGCGTAAGACAAGTTGCGCCTGTAACGAACTTCATTCAACACGCGACTCTGCAGGATTGAAGCCGCAATACGCATCGGGTAAATGTCTGGATTGCTCAACGACGGCGCGGCATAAACCCCCTGCACGTAGTTTGTGAGCAGGTTTCGTGTAGTTATATCCACCGTCTGTTCGTTAAAAACCAGCGCCGGCAACGGCGTGGGGCGATAATCGCCACGCGGAAGCTTGCCAAACGTAGCCTCTACTTTCCGCCGTAATTGTTCCGGATCCAGGTCACCCACCACTACCAACAGCAATCGCGAGGTTTGCATCACGCGTTCGTGAAACCGCTTGACGTCGTCGATTGTCAGACGACTGATCGATTCCGCCGTGCCGTGCGGATCGTTCAAATAGGGATGGTTCTTATAAGCCAGCCGCGATTGCAAAACTTGAAGATACGAATCCGCTACATCCGCTTCGCCGCTCAAACCAATCACGATGCGGTTTTTAACGCGGGCGAAGTCGTCGGGAGCAAAGCTTGGATGCAGTGCAGCATCAGTGAAAATATCCCATGAGCGATCGAAATTCTGCCGCGTAGTTCCCAGCGTGAAGGCGGAATAATCGAGATTGATTCCGTAGCTGACGCTGGAGCCGGTACGCGCGAGCTCGCGGCGCATTTGGGCGCGCGGGAAGCCGGTGCTCGCCTCAGTGGCCACGTCCAACATTAGGGCTTCGACGCCGGCATTCTCCGCGCTGATATTGCGAGCGCCGCCGCGAATGAATAATCCGGCTACTGCGGTCTGGCTGCCCTCACGGCGTTTCACCAGGACCTTAAGCCCGTTGACTTCAAACTCGGTGACTAATCGCGCCGAGTCAGCGGCGACTGCAGCCGCTGTTTGACGGGCGGAGTTCGACAGTTGCGCGCGGGCTGCTCCCGGCGTCGCCCAAATGATTGCCAGTGCCAGGACAAAAAACCCAACTTGATGCTTCCGCGCTGACCACGTGCGTCGGCGCTCGGTATTTCTAAGACTCAATTTTTTCCACCCTTCACGCGGCTGCCAACTCCCGCCGCGCGTGCGTTTGGCACGTTCCCAATCAAATCATCCGGAGTGAGCCCGGATTGTTTAGCCGAGTCTTCGGACATCAAGGCGAGACCAACATGCGGCTTGTTCTGAATGTACGTTTTGACGTAGCTGCTGATGTCGGCCCTTGAGGTGTTACGCAAATGGCCAAGGTATCCGCGAAAATATTCGAGACCGGTCGAGGCCCACCAGAAACTCAGCGAGTGGGCGTGGTCGGATAGTTTTTCGCGCGAGTAGAGATCGTCGGCCTCCAGCAGCGCTTTGGCGCTTTCCAATTCTTCGTCAGTGAAATAGCCCGGATCGTCGAAGTGGGAAATTTCGTCATAGATCGCACGTAACGCTGCCCGAGATTTCTCAGGAGTGGTCTGGGTCACGACATTGATTGGGCCGACGTTACGCTGCGTGTAGTAGCCGAGACCGACGCTGGTCACGAGTCCTGAATCAATGAGCGCGCGTTGAAAACGTGAATTCGGTTGACGCAAGATGAACGAGAAAACATCGGCAGCATAGGTGGCAGCGTCGTCCTTGCCGACTGATGGACCATGCCAACCGATGCTGATGGCGACATTCTGTATCGGCTGCTTGATGATCACTGCTTCGCTCTTCGGCAACGGCGGATGCTCGACCAACGGAAACTCCACAAAAGGATCCTTCGGCCGCCGCTGCCAATCTCCAAACAACGCTTCCAACGACCGAAACGCCTGGTCGGGAGTGATGTCGCCGGTCACGATGATCGCGGAATTATTTGGCACGTAGTAGCGGCCCTGGATCAGGCGCATCATATCGAGCGTTGCCGTCTTGACCGTTTCCCTCGTTCCCGCCGGACTCTTCCGACTCGGATACTTGTAGAACAGATGTTTGTTCATCTCGGTGCTGAGCGACCCATAGGGGTTCGACTCGTGCCGATCGAGTTCGCCGATCACGGCCTCCCGCTCAGCCTCAAACTGAGCATTCACATAAGCCTGCACTTTGGCAAATTTTGGGGGATCGGAAGTGCGCAGTTGCTCGAGCCATGGACCATCGAAGCCGGGATAACGGACGGCGTCGCTCATGTAACGCATGGCGATGGGATAGTTAGGCGTGGTGGTCGTGAAATAGTAGTTAACTAATTCTTCCTTTGTCTCGGCGTTGGAAATGATTCCCAGGTTATCGATGTCCCTGACGTAATCCTCGAGATTGAACAACGCGCGATTGGCTT
>JANLZV010000551.1:0-3175 GCA_031366425.1 Pyrinomonadaceae bacterium
AAACGGCAATGACCTGCGACGATTTTGAAGAGCACCTGACAGATTACCTTGATGGGTTTCTGCCGGCGCCGCTCTTTCACCGTTGGGAACGTCACTCAGTCTTGTGTTCCAAGTGTACCGAGCTTCCCGGCGAAGTGGTGCGTTCGATTGGGGCCTGCTACACGTACATCGGCGAAGAAAAACCCGTGCCTGCAGGTTTGAATGAGAGAATTTTACAGGCGACGCTGGGCACGCAGGCGTCCGCGGAAATACTGGCGCCACTTAGTTCACGGATAGCATCGTGGCTTCGTCTCTGGCTGGATCCCATCGTCTCTCCTCAGCTAGCTACCGTGGCGACAATGCTTCTGGTCGCTGTTTTCGTGCTGACGAACACTGTCTCAGCAGACGGTTCCATCAGCGGCGTCTACAGCGCGAGCATTCGATTAGCTGAGCAAGGATATGCCGCTGGTTCGACTGGAGGCATGAAAAAGTTTACCAATGGTTTGAAGGAACTCGTGGGCGGCGAATCGAAACCGGCTCAGGAGAATGCTCCTAAACCAAACCCGGATAGCGCACCGAAACAACCGGCGAAACCAAACGGTGCGGCCAATGAACAGCGTCGGAATAGAGCGTAGGCAGACGGATTGACCAATGCAGTATTGCGCATACCATCCTAAGAACCCGGCCGTCGTGCAGTGCAATCAATGCGCGCGCCGCCTGTGCGCCGGCTGCGATCATCGCATCCGTGGTTTTCCGTTTTGTCAGGACTGCATCGTGGCCGGCGTCGAACTGCTGCGCAATCAAGCGCAATCTCCAGCATCGTCCTTAAGTTACCGCAAGAGTTCGCCTTTCGTGGCGACGTTGCTTTCGTTTGTCCCCGGGCTGGGTGCGGCGTACAACGGCCAGACGGCCAAAGCGATTGTCCATTTTGCGCTCTTCGCCAGTTTTTTCCAGATGGCCGTGCTCACTCAGGGAGTGCATTTTTTCATCCTCGGCGTTCTCGGCACATGGCTCTTTGCCGCGGTCGACGCCTGCCGCACCGCGCAGTTAATGCGCTCCGGATTTGCGCCAGACACTGAAGAGGATGTGATCACAAAACGGCTTTACGGAAACCCATTCGCCTGGGGCGCCACCTTGATTGTGATCGGGACCTTGTTTCTGTTGCACACGCTCCTGGGCGTACAGCTTCCGGTTCAAAAACTGCTGCCGGTTGCGCTCGTCGCCCTCGGCGCATATATGCTGTTTGACTACGCCCGCAGCCGCGGCACGTCGAATCGCGTCGTTCGCTTCGATTCGCGCCGGCCACCGCCGTCAGTGGTGGCGGAAACGGCCCGCTTCGGGTCAGGTGAGACGACTCAATTTGGTCGTAAAGAGTTGGAGAGTATTTCCTTCAAACGAAGTTAGTGAGTTCAAGAGGAGTTGTACGTAGCTATGGCATTAATTCTCAAAGCTCTGGCAGGTATCTCGGCGCTGGTTCTGCTCGCAATCACCCTCTTTAGCAGCATGATCGCGCTTGGCGGCGTGCTGCTGGCGGCGATTAAGTTTGCGGTGATCGCAATATTCATCGCCGTGGTCGCGATGATGGTCTTTTCAATCGTGCGCGACCGTTGCCGACGTCGTCGCGAAGTCACCAGTTTCTGATTAGTTTTTTTGAGAGTGGGCTTAATTTTTGGGCGACCCACCAGAGCGCGCAATTTAGCCGAACCCCGCCGAAATCGTTCCGTTTTGTAAGATTTCGCCCAGGTGTGACCCCGAAAAGCGACTCTGCGGCCCTGATTCTCCTCGCCCCCGTCGGTTGCAATGACTTTTCTCGTATGATACGGTCACCCTTCTTTTGCAGCACCGGCCGAGTTGTTTACGCTTTAATTTAGCTGAAGTTTTGTTAGTCCGCTGCAATCTTCAAGCAGGTCAAAATCAAATAACCTCGTAAACAGTAATCCCGCACAAGTCTCCTTGTGGAGGCTGTGCTTTTGTCAATTGCATTGGCGACGCTGTTGCCCATGTGATCGGAGAGACATTCAATGGCTAGAGACGACAGATTTTATGCTTTCATTATCGCTCACACCCCCCGCGCAAGTTCCCGGATTCGCCGCTTTCGAGTGGACAAAAGGTCACTAAGAATATTTGCATTTTTGGGCATCATCGCGCTTTGCGCGTCGCTTTACGGTTTCTATGGCCTGACCCAACAAGCCGCTCATATCCGCACTGAAGCTGAGAATCAACGCTTGCGCGCCGAAAACGAAAGGCAGCGACAGGAACTTAATCAATTAAGCAACCGCGTCGAAGCAGTGGAAGACACCTCGCGCAAACTCGCCGAAAAATCCGGCGTCACCAGTGAAGAAGTAGTGACACCCGGATCCGGCGGACCTTCACAACCCCTTGATGCCAACAGCCTCGCGGCGCTGGACGACAAGATGAACGACCTCGAGCGCAAAATGAATGCTTACGAGAGCGTTTTCCGCGAACGTGGGTTTACGCCTACTGTGTGGCCGGTGGTAGGAAAACTTGAAAGCGGCTTCGGCGGTCGCAGTAATCCCTTCGGCGGCAGGTCCTACGAGTTTCACTCGGGCCAGGACATCGACGCCGCCCCAGGCGACCCGATCGTTGCCGGCGCGAGCGGAAAAGTTACCTTTGTGGGCTGGCAGAATGGCTATGGCCAACTAATCGTGATCGATCACGGGGGCGGTCTCACCACACGTTATGGACACCTCTCACACATCGACGTCAGCATGGGCCAAAGCGTCGCGCGTAGCCAGTTTCTCGGACGCGTTGGTTCGACCGGCCGTTCCACCGGTCCCCACCTTCACTATGAAGTGCGCATCAACGATGAACCGGTAAACCCACTGCAGTATTTGGTGACCTCTGGTCGCTGATCATTTCAGAAATTAGACAAACTGAAGGCCTCGGAGAAATCCGAGGCTTTTTTTGCAGTGTTTCTGAAACCTAGCTGCCCTCTGCTAACATCCGGCACGTTCCCATCCCGACCGTCTGAAGGAATTTGGAAAATATGCGACTCCGAAATCGAACCGCACGCTCAGTTGCTCTGAGTCTCTTGCTGGCGCTAGCTCCTGCGCTGGTCCCTTCGAGAGTTTTAGGAGACGAAGGCATGCTGTTGCCTGACACGATCGCTAAGCTTCCCTGGAAAGACCTGAAGAAGCGCGGGCTAAAGATTCCCTTCACCGATATTTACAACTCA
>JANLZV010000552.1:0-4336 GCA_031366425.1 Pyrinomonadaceae bacterium
CCACCAGTCCCCACCGTCGGAGATTGATTACGCGGATCTTCCGGCAGTCTCAACGTCTGCGCCGCTACCGCGGCACTCATTACTATTGTTGCGAGCGCGGCAATAAGCGCTCTGTTTGCGAGTCTCATCGCATTCCTCCTGCGAAACCTAAATATAGAAGTCTGATTATTCAATACCACCGTCCGCAAGTAGCCAGATACGTTTTAACTGGCCTATCATCCCTGCTTCGCGGAGGCGCCAACTACCAAGCGGACAAAATCAAAACCTAACGCCGGTATTCTTCGAGTTGTCCTGTAACGCGTCCTCACCGGTCGTCGGTAGCACTCTTCGACTCGTCGCTTGAGCAAACCTAAACATCACTCTTTATACAAAAAGATTGCTTAGCGTAAACGATTGAGCACTCCACACTGTGCCAAGCCAAAAAAATCCTTACACTGGTCCGAGGTACAAAATCATGCCAGACCATACTCTACCTGACTAGTGAAATCAAGACATTTTCCCCACTTAAGGCCACTTTCTTTATGTTTTTTCCGTCACGCATAGATGCCGCGCATGCGCGTGTCATAGGCTACGCGGTCAATTGCCAGCATGTAAGCTGCGGTCCTGGTATCGACCGAATGTGCGTCCGCGTAGCGACACAAGTCATTAAAACTGGCCACCATGGTGTCTTGCAGCCTCTGATTAATCACGTCTTCGCGCCAGAAATACCCCATTCGGTCCTGCACCCACTCAAAATATGAAACCGTCACCCCTCCCGCATTCGCCAAAATGTCAGGAATAACAAAAACGCCATTTTGATGGAGAACTTCATCTGCTGCCGCGGTAGTTGGGCCATTGGCGCCCTCGGCCAGGACTTTACACTTAATCCGGTGCGCGTTTTGGGAGGTGATCTGGTTTTCGGTGGCTGCCGGCACCAGCACGTCACACTCCAACTCTAACAATTCGCTGTTCGAGACCTTCTCTACTCCCTCAAAAGCTTCAAATGATCTCGTCGCGTAAAGATGTTTCAAGGCCGCAGGGATATCGATGCCGTCCGGGTTGTAGATTCCCCCATGAACGTCGGAGATAGCGACAACTTTATAGCCGGCCTCATGCAGCAGTTGCGCGCCGATTCCGCCGACATTGCCCGAACCCTGCACCACCACACGGGTATTTCCAGGTGACATGCCGAATCGCTTGATCGCTTCATTGATAACAAACAGAATCCCGCGACCGGTCGCCTCACGTCTTCCAGACGACCCACCGAGGTCGATCGGCTTTCCAGTAACCACAGCGGTAACGGTGTGCCGGGCATGCATGGAATAGGTGTCCATGATCCAGGCCATCGTCTGTTCGTTCGTGTTCATATCAGGGGCCGGGACGTCTTTTTCCGGCCCAATGAAATCAAGCAACTCCGATGCGTAGCGGCGGGTCATGCGCTCGAGTTCGCCGATGGACATCTGTTGAGGATCGCAGATTACGCCCCCCTTGGCTCCGCCGAAAGGCACGTTGACTACCGCGCATTTCCAAGTCATCCACGCAGCCAGCGCTCGCACCTCGTCCAAACTCACATCCGGAGAATAACGAATGCCGCCCTTCGCCGGGCCCCGCGCAAAATTATGCTGAACGCGATAACCTTCGAACACCTGGATCCGGCCCGAATCCATCCTCGTCGGTATATAAACTTTCAGCTCGCGATTGGGAACTCGCATCACCGCGTACAAATCCGCGTCAAGATTCAACAACTGCGCCGCGCGGTCAAATCTGGACATCATTGACTCAAACGGATTCTCTTCTTTTATTTCGCGGATGTCGTCTACGTAGACTGTGCTATTCATGCTTGACATGGCATCTCCGAGATGTTCTAGAGTCGTGAAAATATTTCAAGGACAGGAAACTCCTGCCAAACGTAACTGCCGATTCCAACGTTCGACCACCAACGTTGCCCGGCTGTTTAATCGAACCTTGCCGCTAGCTAACCGTGCTCCAATTTCAACACTTCATTCATGGCGCCGCTTCGATATCCTTTGAGATCGAGCGTCACATATTTAAAACCCAGGTCCGTGAATCGTCGCGCCAAGTCATCAAAGACATCCAGACTCAGAGCGCGTCCCATTTCCGACGGCGCGATTTCCAGTCGGACCAGATTGTCATGATGACGAACTCGAAACTCCCGGAAGCCCAAATCGCGCAGAATCTCTTCACCGCTATCGACGGTGGCGAGTCGTTCAATGGTTACCGGCAAGCCGTAAGCGATCCGCGACGAAAGGCAAGGGCTCGCGGGTTTGTCCCAGGTTGGCAGTCCCGCGCGCCGGCTGAGTTCTCTTACTTCCGCTTTACTAAGGTCCGCTTCAATCAGAGGACTGCGAACTCCATGGTTCGTGGTCGCGGCCCGTCCGGGGCGATAATCCGACAGATCGTCTGTGGTTGAACCGTCGACGATCCACTCAACGTTGCGCGTTTGCGCCAGAGCGTGCAGCTTCTTGAACAGCTCGTCTTTACAGAAGAAACAGCGACTGGGACTATTCGCAGTGTAATTGATGTCTTCGAGCTCTTCGGTTTGAATCACTTCGCGGCGCCAGCCGAGTTGCATTGCGATCTCCGCACTGTTGGTCCGCTCGCTACGCGCGAGGCTCGCAGACTCTCCGGTCACGCAGAGTGCCGCGTCTCCCAACTCTGCGCTCGCCACGTAGGCCACGTAAGTGCTGTCAACCCCGCCCGAGAATGCGATCACCACCGAACCCATCTCGCTAAAGATCTCGCGCAGCCGTCGCTCCTTGTCCAGAAGCCATTCGACACTCAGATTTTCGACGGCGGTTCCTGAGTCGCGGTCCTCAACTAAGACACTGCTCACTATTCGCGTTCTCCGGGAGGCGCAGACTTCTACCGTCGCGCACGTTTCATTTCGCCAAATTTTAATACGGGATTTACAGTTCGCAATGTTATCCCATGCATCAAGACGAGCGCAACAAGCATCTCAGATTTGCAGCGCACACTCGATTCCATTTTTGGACTCGCTTACTTTCAGCATGTTAACATCGGCGACTCCCCGAGCTATTTCTCGCCCTGCGATACATTTCATGAACCGACGGTTACAAAATTTTTCTTTTCGGTGCCTCAGCTCAACGCTGATGTTGTCAGCTATTTTGGCACTCACGCATGGCGGTCAAATCGTCGGGCTCGCGCAGTCTGAAGACGTTTTCAGCGATGCGGCTGCGGACCCCGTGAAATTATTCGAGCGCGGCCAAAACGCACACGCGCGCGGCGACCTGCGAAAGGCGTTGGAGTTTTACGAGGAGGCAATCAAGGTTCGTCCCGAGTTTGCCGAAGCCGAATTTCAGAAGGGTAGCGTATTGGCCGCGCTTGGCGAGCGCCTGGACGAATCCGAGTCAAGCTTTCGACGCGCGATCGAACTTCGCAAAGACTGGTCACTTCCCTACATCGGTTTAAGCACTTTACAGATTCGCTTGAATCGCGAATCCGAAGCTGAGCCTATGCTGCGTCGCGCAATTCAACTTGATCCCAAAAACACTCTGGCGTTGCGCGTCCTGGCCGATCTTCGGTTACGTGCCAACGACCCCAGGGAAGCGCTGCTGCTTGCGCGACGCGCGACTGATGATTCAGAAGCTCCGCTCGCAGCATGGACTCTGCGCGCGCATGCCGAACGACTCACTGGGGATAAGACTGGAGCACTCGCGAGTTTGGACCATGTGTTAAAGCTCGAACCGCTCAACCTCTTCGCTCTGCTCGAACGCGCAGAGCTTCGACTTGATGAAGGCGACTTGCCTCACGCGCTGGAAGATCTCAATTCGTCGGAAGCGTTACTGAGAGGAGACAAGGCCAGCGCTTCCCGAGTCGTCAGCGGGTATGAAAGAGCCGGTCGCGCTGAAGACGCGCAAAGGTTAGCCCTTTCCGTCGGGCTGATTAAGGCACAACCGAAAAACCTCGAAGGCGGAATTAAGGTACTCGGCACGCCTGAAGAGATCACCGCCGCGAACAGCGATGATGAAGCTGTGGCCCGCGCGGCCCTCGAGACTTTGCTCAAAAAAAATCCGGGCAATGCAATGCTGCTGGCGCGTCTGGGAAATGCCTATCGCACCATCGATCCGGCGCGTTCACTCGATTTCTACCGACACGCTGCGGAGATTCAACCCGGCAACGCTGAATATGCCACTGGATACAGTTCGGCTCTGGTCCAGGCTCGGCGTTTTCCGGAAGCGGTGGCGATTCTGCGCCAGGTAATCAGATCGACACCAGACAACTACGCGGCCCACGCGAATCTGGCCACCGCGCTTTATCGTCTAAAGCAGTATCCCGGGGCGCTGGATGAATACCAATGGCTACTGCGAACTAAGCC
>JANLZV010000563.1:0-2054 GCA_031366425.1 Pyrinomonadaceae bacterium
CATACAAGCTCAAGGATGCACCCCTTTTCAAACAGCTGGACCAGTTTGGCCTGATGATGATCGAACAACCGCTCGCTCACGATGATATTTTCGATCACGCGGAGTTGCAGAAACAAATTAAAACGCCGATCTGTCTGGATGAGTCCATTCGGACCGCGGCTGATGCGAAACATGCAATTGAGCTCGGTTCATGTCAGATCGTGAATCTCAAGCTGGGCCGCGTTGGCGGACACGCTCAGGCAAGTGAAGTTGAACGCGTCTGCCGGTTGAAGGGAATTCCATTATGGTGCGGCGGCATGCTGGAGTCGGGAGTCGGCCGGGCTCACAACATTGCCATGGCCACCCTTGCAGGGTTCACGCTCCCGGGTGATGTTTCAGCGAGCTCAAGGTATTGGGAACAGGACATTATTGAACCGGCGGTAATGGTCAGTAATCGCGGAACCATCGCCGCGCCGGCCGGTCCGGGAATTGGATTTGAAATAGACTTCGAACGGCTTAACAAGTTTACGGTCAGGAAAGAGACGATTAGTTAGAACTCAGCATGGACCTTTCTGATTCTGACATCACATTGCTCAGCAATTATTTTCGCGATCGGCAGGGCGCGATTGTTGAGTTCGCGTGTGCCCTGGTCGAAGTGGAGTCGCCGTCCGGCGATGAAGCAGGCAGCCGCGAAGTGGTATCGCTCCTGGCTAACGCAGCAGCCGAGATTAGCGACGTAACGACGATTGATCGGGTTGCCAGTGAAAATTACGGTGAACACCTGCGCGTGGTGGCGTTTGGCGATCGGAAGCTGCCGCCGATTGTTTTGTTGGGCCACACCGACACCGTTCACCCGCGCGGTTCACTGGCGCAACGCCCCTGGCGGATCGACGGAAACCGCGCGCATGGTCCCGGCGTGTTCGACATGAAGGCAAACTGCGCGCTGGCGATTGAAGTAGTGCGGGCCTGCGGCGTGACCGGTTTAGGCTCGCTCCGTCCGATTGTTTTGCTGTTGACCTGCGATGAGGAAACCGGAAGCCGCAGTGGCAAGCAATTGGTGGAGGCTGAAGCCCGACAAGCCCACGCCGTGTTAGTGCTGGAGCCGCCGGGAAGTGGTGGCCGGGCGAAGACCGGTCGTAAGGGCACTGGTATTTTTAGAGTCGAGGCGCGCGGGCGGGCAGCCCATGCGGGCCTGGAGCCTGAGAAGGGCGCCAGCGCGATTTTGGAATTAGCGCGACAAACTGATCGGCTGCATTCGCTAAATGGAAACTCCGGTGGTATCAGCGTCAATGTCGGAGTATTTCACGGCGGCACTCTATCAAACGTAGTTTCAGCTGAGGCCAGGGCCGAGGTTGATGTGCGTTTTAGCACTGCCGACGAAGCGGCCCAACTCGAACGTGAGATGAGCAGTCTCCGTCCGTTTGATGAACGCGTTCAGCTTCTGGTGACTGGGGGAATTAATCGACCGCCGCTCGAGCGCAGTGCGAAAGTAATCGAACTTTATAACGACGCGAAGATGCTGGCGGCTCGGATTGGTTTCGATTTGGGCGAGGTGCAGGTCGGCGGTGCGTCAGATGGAAACTTTGCGGCGGCCGCGGGCGCGACAGTGCTCGATGGTCTCGGCCTTGACGGAGATGGCGCACACGCCACTCACGAACATATTTTGATCGATGATATTCCCCGGCGCGGCGCAATGCTGGCAGGATTGATCGCGTCGCTCTAATTAGTCGCCAGTCGCCAGTCGCCAGTCGACCAGTCGTGAGTCTTCTTAAGACTGAAGACATAGCTGGGGCCCGAAGATAGAGACTCGAGACTGCGACTGAAGACTCCAGACTGACGGCGACTGAAGACTGAATTTTATGAAAATCGCAACCTGGAACGTAAATTCAATCGTCGCACGTTTGCCACACGTAATTCGTTGGCTCGAGGCGGAGCAACCAGACGTGTTATGCATGCAGGAAACGAAATGCACTGACGACAAATTTCCTTTCGCGGAGTTTTCCCAGATTGGCTATTGCGCGAGTGTGTTTGGCCAGCCGACCTACAATGGCGTCGCTTTGATTACCCGCCAGGAA
>JANLZV010000608.1:0-2611 GCA_031366425.1 Pyrinomonadaceae bacterium
GTTTCTGCTTGATCTCAGCTTCCGTCGCGCCGTCGAAAACGGGTGTTGCAAAGTGGACACCCAAAACGCGCGCGGCCCAGCCAAGATGCGTTTCCAGAATCTGCCCCACGTTCATACGTGAAGGCACGCCGAGCGGGTTGAGGACGATTTCTACTGGAGTACCATCCGGCAGATAAGGCATGTCTTCTTCCGGAAGAATTCGCGCGATCACGCCCTTGTTACCGTGACGGCCGGCCATCTTGTCTCCCACCGAAAGCTTGCGCTTCATGGCGATGAAGACTTTGACCATTTTGATCACGCCCGGCGCGAGCTCGTCGCCCTGACGCAATTTGGCAATTTTCTCTTCGTAGATGTCAGAGAGAATCTTGATTTGCCGTTCGGTGCGATCTTCGTATTCCTTGATCTCTGCGCCAACGTCCACTCGAGAAGCAGCGACCTGGACTTTTCTCAAGACCTTCGCCTCGATCCCTTCGAGCATCTCGCGCGTGATCTTTTCACCCTTCGGCAAAACTACTTCGCGATTAACCGTCAGGTCGGCGGAAAGTTTGCGGCCCTCGAGCAGTTCGCGAATTCGTTGATCGCGCTGCTCGCGCAGGATGCGCATTTCGTCTTCAAGGTCGCGACGCAGGCGATCTTCTTCTTCCTGTTCGATTGCTAGTGAACGCGTGTCTTTCTCCTGGCCCTTGCGGGTAAAGACCTGGACGTTCACCACTGTGCCGTCGATTCCCGGAGGTGAAACGAGTGACGCATCTTTCACATCGCCGGCTTTCTCACCGAAGATGGCGCGCAAAAGTTTTTCTTCCGCAGTCAACTGAGTTTCGCCCTTGGGAGTAACTTTGCCGACCAAAATCGAACCGGGCTTTACCTGGGCGCCGATGCGAATGATGCCGCTATCGTCGAGATCGCGGAGCATGTTTTCGCCCACGTTAGGAATGTCGCGGGTGATCTCTTCGGGTCCCAGCTTGGTGTCGCGGGCTTCGATTTCCAGTTCCTCGATATGAATCGAAGTGTAGTAATCGTCCTTGACCAACCGCTCGGAAACGAGAATCGCGTCCTCAAAGTTGTAACCGCGCCACGGCATGAAGGCGACCAGCACGTTACGTCCCAGGGCCAACTCGCCGCGATCCGTACATGGACCGTCAGCAATTACCTGGCCCTTTTGTACGCGTTCGCCCACGTGCACGATTAGCCGCTGGTTAATGCAGGTGTTTTGATTTGAACGCTTAAACTTGATTAGGGTGTAGATGTCCGCAGTCACTTCGCGCGAAATTGTGCCGTCAACGTTGTGATCGGCCTTGATGATCGCGCGCTCGGAATCGACGTAGTCCACCACTCCATCGCGTTTCGCTACGACCACTGCGCCGGAATCGCGCGCAGTTGTCTGCTCCATGCCGGTTCCGATATACGGAGCTTCGGCGCGCAGCAAAGGTACCGACTGACGTTGCATGTTCGAACCCATCAGGGCGCGATTAGCATCGTCGTTTTCGAGAAACGGAATTAGCGAAGCGGCCACCGAAACCAGCTGCTTCGGCGAGACGTCAACGTATTCAATGTCTTTGCGAAGCGCGAGAATAAACTCACCAGCTTTACGCGAGGCATTGCGGTCGTTAACGATGTAGCCCGATTCGTCCAACTCAATATTCGCCTGGCCGACCACGTGCTTGTCTTCTTCCCACGCCGTCAGATAAAACGGCCACGGCTCCGACTCGGCCTTTCGCCCCCCAGCGCCAACCTTGCGGTTTGCCTTCTCGACTTCTTCGAGGGCGATGTGCTCGCCGGGCTTAAGCTTGGTGTCGCCGCCATTAAGAATGCGAACGTATTCGACCACCTTGCCGTCAGTCACCTTCCGGTATGGCGCCTCGATGAATCCAAACTCATTGATGCGCGCGAAACATGACAGACTCGAAATCAAACCGATGTTCGGACCTTCAGGCGTCTCAATCGGACAGATGCGACCGTAGTGAGTCGGGTGAACGTCGCGGACTTCAAAGCCGGCGCGCTCGCGCGATAGACCGCCTGGTCCAAGGGCCGAGAGACGACGCTTGTGCGTGATTTCCGAAAGCGGGTTCGTCTGGTCCATGAACTGCGAAAGCTGGCTCGAACCGAAAAACTCGCGGACTGCAGCCGTTACCGGCTTGGCGTTGATCAGATCGCGCGGCATCGTGGTCTGCATTTCCTGGTGAATCGACATCTTTTCCTTGATCGCACGCTCCATGCGTTCAAGGCCGATGCGAAACTGATTCTCCAGCAGTTCGCCCACTGCACGGACTCGACGATTACCGAGGTGATCGATGTCGTCTGCCTGAAACTCGGAAGGGTTCTTCCGCATTTTCAGAACGTAAGAGACCACTTCGTAAAAGTCTTTCGCCGACAGCAGCGAATCATTGATTCGCTCGCGCTCCGGCTTGCCCATTTTGATGTTGAACTTCAAACGGCCCACTCGCGAAAAATCAAACTTGCGGGGATCGAAGAACATCGCTTCAAGCAACTTATAGGCAGTTTGCACAGTCGGCGGATCGCCGGGACGCATCTTGCGGTAAATCTCGAGCAGGGCGTCGACCGGCTTGCTGATTGTGTCCTTCTTCAAAGTCTGCGACACCACCACGCCCAC
>JANLZV010000404.1:0-7081 GCA_031366425.1 Pyrinomonadaceae bacterium
GTTCGCGACGTCGAACTGACCGGAGATTCGTTTGACCCGGCTACGATCGAACCGGTCTTTTACTCAGGTCCGGAATTGGCAAATCTACGCGAAGTCGCTGGGGAAAAAACGCTCCTTGCCACCCGCTTTGAAGCCACCACGGAAAAGCTACGCCAAACTGATCTGACAAAATTCTCAATTCTGCATCTCGCCACTCACGGTCTCCTCGATCCGGATCGGCCCGAAAAATCCGGACTACTGCTTTCTACCCTAGACCGAAAGGGCCAGGCACAAAATGGCTTTGTCGGATTGCAAGACATCTACAGTCTTCACGCACCAGTTGATCTGGTCGTGTTGAGCGCTTGTCGCACGGGACTTGGCAAAGACGTTCGCGGTGAAGGTTTAATCGGGATCACTCGCGGGTTCATTTACGCCGGCGCCTCCAGTGTCGTGGCAAGTTTGTGGCGAGTTGACGATCGAGCGACGTCAGAGTTGATGAAACGTTTCTACACCAACATGCTGAAACATGGAATGAAGCCTTCGGAAGCTCTGCGTGCGGCGCAGAACAGCATTCGGCAGGAACCACAATGGCGTGCGCCCTACTACTGGGCAGCTTTTACTATGCAGGGTGATTATCGACAATCGATTCTTTTGCCGGCGCCGACTGAAACGACGAGTAGGCAAAAACTAATAATGGGTTTAGTGGCGGGATTAATTCTACTGGCAGGAGCGGCATGGTATTTCGTCCACCGCCGCACTCGTCATTCGATCGCGAATTGATAATTACCATTAACTAATTGCTCGACGCCGTTCGCGCCCAACGTGGTGAGTTCAATAGCATATCGCCCGCGACTAAGCTGGGCAGAGGGAATCACTACCGAGATCGATTGCGCGTTGCGTTCCACTATCTCCAGAGTTTTCACTTCGCCATCACCCTTAAACAATTTCACCCGATAGTTCGTAGTGGGCGTGGAATTGTCGGGTAGTTGGAGGTTCAATTTCAGCGTGCCGGGACGGAGTTGAATCTTCGGGACGGGAGCAGCGCCGCCGGCGCGATTGCCGGAGCTCAGCGTCAGATTGACGGTAGCAAATGTTTGGAACGATGCGTTGCGTGTTTGATAGACCCAAACCAGGCCGGCAATTGCGACCACGGCCAGGACTGCCACGGCAGCGCGAAGCACCCAGCTCTGACCCGACCAGAATTGCCACCAGGGTTGACGCTCAGGCTGTTTTTTTTCCACCGGATGAGCGGTCACATAGCGTCGCATGACCCGCGCGAATTTCACGTCCTGTTCGCGTGCCGGCCCAGTTAGAAAATGCTGTTCAAACTGTTCGCGTTCCGCCTGGGTCAGCTCGCCGGCCACATATTCGTCAACCAGATGGGCTTCGGCCGCTTCCAAATCCTCAAGAAATTCGTCCTCGACCAGCAGCCGCTGTTCGATTTTCTGAAACTCGCCACTCTGCCCGAGCAAATATTGCCGCAGCGCGTGTTCGTCATTTTGATTCCATGCCATCAATAACTTCCCCCAGGCCATGAGGCGACCTTCTAATTGTTATGCTTTTCGGCCTGAAACCTTTCACTGTAGAACCGCTTGAGCAATACAAGCCTCGACACATTTTTGCAACTGGACCCGAATACGGTGCGCCCGAATCCGCAACGCGTTAACTCCAATCCCGAGCTCCTGCGCGAGCCTCTTTCGGTCATTAATCTTGGCTTGCTTGTTTTCCTGGTAATAGCGCAACACCATTTCGCGGGTGGGGGCTGGTAATTCGCGCATGCATTGATCGAGGCAGTCGTAAGCCGCATTGTCGCCATCGTCTGAAGCCGGCGGCGGCGGCGGAACGGGTGGTGACTGACTGATCTTTCGGATGTATTCGAGATGAAGTTTGTGGGCCACGCCGTAGAAGAAAAGCGCCGGGTCGCCCTCATAAGTTTTGGAGAGCTCCGCTACCTTGGCAGTTACCCGATTGATGGTTTCGTCAGCAAGCTCGTCAGCTTCGCGACAGCCACGGCACGCGAAAATTTTTATTAGACGAAGACGAATGGCTTCATATTTTCGCCCGGCCTGTTCGCGATCCGCGTCGAGCCAGATGAGCAGACTATCAAAAGCTTCCTGGGTTGGGGTCCAGTCTTTCTTCATAAGGAAACGATAGCGAGCAGCTTACCGGTGACCGCGCAGTCGACACCGATCCATCGCTACTCCCACACCTGAGGCTGCACCGAAAAGGAAGGTTGATTATCGATCAGGGATTGACTCCAAACCCGCGCTCGATCCCAGAGCGCCAGCAAGCCCTAATTCGCAGGTAACAATCTTACGTGGCCTTACGCGCGCAGAGTAAGCGCATCATCAAAGATATGTCAACCAGGATTAGTGGAGGCGGTGGCGCGTTTGCGGGCTAGATCGTAGGGTTTGGAATCGGAATATCGCCGGAAGCAGGCGAGGTCTCAGCAGGGCGTTTGCACAGCCCTGAAACGTTTTACTCATGGAAGCCATTTACAAGTGGACACCCGTCCATGAACTTCACCTCGATCCCCCAACGCTGAAAACCCTCACCCCCAACACTGGCGCTCGCTTGAACATCAAACGAGCGTCAGTGATTAATTAACCAAAACAATCTTGTCGTCGCGGAGCCTACATCAGACTTGGGTAAATCTAATCAAAGTTCCTTATCAAGACGATGTCTCTGATCTTGGCGCCGCGCGCAGTCACGAGGTGCCCCTGGTCGTCCCAATAAAACTGGAAGATCGCGTCTTCGGTGAAGTTCGTAATCTGAGTTGGGGCCGAGCCATCCAGCCGTTGACGCCAGATGTTAAAAACGCCGTTGCTGCGGTCAAGATAGTTGAGCGCCTCGCCGTCAGGAGACCAACGAATGACCTGATGGTAAGGATAGGGCAATGCGAACACCATCAGTGGCGCGCCGCCATTCGCGTCGAGGACGGCGATTTTCCATTTGTCAGCTTCGTCTTTCCGATAGGTGCAGGCGATTCGCTTTCCATCCGGCGACACCACAGCTTTGATTGCCAGTCCATCATGGGTCAACTGTTGCGGCCGATCACCATCGATTGAAACTCGCCACAGCGTGTTACGCGCTTTGCCTTGCGGGGTATATACGACCGAGCGTCCTTCTGGAGAAATGCACGGATAGCTCTCGCCGTCGCCATCGGTTAATTGTTTCTTGTTACGACCGTCTGCATCCATTCGCCAAATGTGATGAATCCCTCCCTCCCCGGAAACGTAGGCCACGAAACGTCCGTCGCGCGACACGGATGGAAACAGGCATCCATCTGAGGTCAGACGCCTCGAGTCAGAGCCGTCCGCGTTCATGCTCCATAGATCGGGCTGTTGGTTTTCAGTTGAGGTAAAAAAAATTCGGCCATTCGCCGCTACTGTTAACCCATCGAAGCCTTCGGTGCGTCCCGAAGTTATGCGTCGCGGTACGCCGCCGACAGGGACACTCCAAATGTTCGCCAGGGCATCGGTCTGCATTGTCACCAACGTCGGAGTTTCCGTGGCCAACCCGAGCTCTTCGTAGATATTCGTGTCATTGGTAACGCGCTGGGTGTCGCGTTCGGGATAGGCCAGCCGCCAGATTTGTAGCGAGTTAGAGCCTACGGCGGTTGCCGAAAAATAGAGATTACTTCCGTCGCCGTCCCAGGCGACTGCGCGCAGATCTTTCCATCGCCAGGGATTCAGTTCGATTGGGGTCGCTCCGGTAGGAGGCACTGCCAAAATCGTAAACTCCAGCTTGTTGCTCCGGCTGGCGCCCACTGCAATCAACTTACCGTCCGGCGACCACGAAGGGCTGGAAAACGAAAACTTATTAGGGTGTTGGCGCGAAGCGATTTCTTTTTCATTCCGCCCGTCGACATCCGCTACCACCAGCGCGTCGCGATGCTGGCCTGGAAAACTACGCACGAAGGCAATCTGTTTATCGTCGGGTGAGAGAGCAATTGGCGAGTCAATATTGATCAGGATCCGATGCTGTTTTTTGACTTGCCGCGCAGTCCCGCCGGCGACTTCGAGGCGGTAGAGAATACTCACCGTAGCGTTCGGCGGAGTGATGGTATAGAAAAGGCTTTTCGCATCCGACGTAAACCGCATGCCCCAGCAGAGTGCCGGATTGGGAGGCAAGAGTTGTTTCTGGTCCCCCGTTTCAAGATTCCAAAGCCAGAGGCTGTAATCGCCGGCGTCGATGGGTACGTATGCCACCAACCGGGCGTCTGGAGAAATCGCCACATCGAGGACCCGCCCAGCGTGCGTCAGCCGGACGATTTGCATGGAGCTGAAATTGGCCCGACTGCTTTTTCCGTTGCGGGCAGTTTTGACGCGGGGAACAAAACGGTAGCCGAGCTTAGGTACAGTCTCGATGAAAGTAGTGCCGGTATCACTGTCGCCCAACGCCCGACGCAGCAGTGAGATGGCCACGGTGAGATTCGAGTCTTCAACGAACGCATTGGCCCAAATTGTCTCAACCATCTCGCTGCGCGATACCACGCGGCCCGCGTTTCGAACTAGCAGCTTGAGTGCGTGAAAAGCCTTAGGTGGGACGCCGATAATCTGGCCTTTTTGCCGCAGAACTGATTCTGTGGTGTCCAATTCGAACTCACAAAACCAGTATTTCTTGCCACGGGTTTTACCCATTAACCTCTTCCTGTCGCCAATCCATTTCTTAATGTTTTCTTTAGGACTTTATTGACGCAGATCAGTAAAGTGGCTTCGAACCACCGGGGAGGGATTCACCCCCGTAATCATACCTCAGCTCATTTGTCCTCGGCTGCCCGCTGTCGCTCACCCTAGCTATAGCGGGCAGCATTGTATCCGCGCCTGTAATTGAAACCAATAGCCGATTTGCACTGGATTAACGAGGGCGGTTGCCTCTCAAAAATTCCGAGAGCCGTCATTTCTTGCCTGGAGGGAAGGAAGACCTGGGTGAGGAAAAGGGACAGGCCTTCAGAGCTGCTCGTCCTCGGGGCTGATCCAGGGACAAGCAGCATGTGGGAGGCGACAACGAAATTCCCTTGTTCGTAAACCCAACCTTGATTCATTTAGACGCGGCCTCGTTATCGAACAAACCGCGCGCGGTACTCGCCCGAGTCGATAAATGCCTTGACCATTTCTGCCTGTTCAAAGTTGCCGTTGAACTGGTTCAGCTTGGTTAACCAAAACCGGTAACCGTTTTCATCCGGATCGCGACGCAGGTAGCCAAAATATTGCATCAGCACAAAGGCCTCGTTGCGTCGAGCGTTGGCGAAACTTTCGTTTTCGACCAGCCGCTGGAGCACATCCGCTCGGCTCAGACTGCCATCACCTAGACCCGTTACTAACGCTGTTCGTTCTGTGGCAGGGAAACTCAACCCCGTGTGGGCCAGCAGCACGTTAACGTAGGCCTCATTGGATAAGTTGTCGTAAGCGTTGCGAAACGCGGCCCGCTCACTGAACTGAGCAATGAATGCGGATTTGTTGGTCGCAAGTTGGCGCTCCCAACCGCTTCGGCCCACGACGATGTCGTGCCCGATGACTCCCGAGTCCGGAACAAACTCGTTGTAGGTTGGAGGCCGCGCGAAACTCAGCCGGTAGAGTCCATCAACCAATCCTCCGGTCTGCTGAAATTCCGTCGAAAGAAAGTAAGCGGCCGAGACGTTGATTCGCCTTCGCTCTCCGCACTGCTGGTCGGCGCCGCAGGATAGAATTTGATCGCTCCAGAAATTAAAGCCTGACTCATCCGGTTCACGACCCAGAAAATCAAGGTAATGTTGCCGGACAAAGAAATCCGGACTGTCGATGACTGCACCACCCGACGGATCCACTGTCGAGGTGAACGCTGCATCGGAGACGTTGCCCACTATTGAAAACGAACGATCGCCCGGATTGAAACGATAGTTCACCCGCGAGGGCTTGACCGTGTAGAAGCTGCCGACGTCGACCTTGTCGAAATGATATTCGCCGTTTGCGTCCGTGATCGTTTTCCGCGATTGCGAACCGCTCAATTGGACCGTGGTGCCCGCGAGCGGCGCGCCTTCAGGAGTGGTAATCGAACCGCTAATATCGACCGGTGCTGCAGTTGCTATCAGCGGATTAACGGCTGCGGTAAATGGCGAAAGACTTGTCACCGTTCCACAAAGCTGCCGCGTGGACTTATCCACCTTGCTGGAAGGAAGATCGATCCAGATGCCAGCCTCCTTATGCAGCATCCGCAGGTGCGAAAAAGTAGTGTCGTTGGTGATCCCGGGGAGAAACATACAAACGGTGATCGGAGTCGTCACGGTGGCGGTGGTCGAAAGATCATACGCCGGACCAATGAAAGTATCACCAACAGGTGCGCCGGTTTGTGCGATCGCGGGATCCAGTTGCTGTAGCGAAGTGGTGCCCGCCGCGGTAACACCAGGAAACGTCAGGCTCACGCCTCCGAAATCCGCTTTGACGTTTGATCCGGTAGCGGTAGGGCGTGTGATGGTGCCCCTCGTAGTTGAGAGGCAAACATTATCAACTGCGAATTGAAGCCAACTTATCCCGACCGCGGCTGCGAACCGCAAGCGTGTAGGAAGTCCCGCGAAGCCACTAACGTCATAGGTCATTAACGTCGGAGTCTTCGTCAGAGGATCACCCGGCTTGGTCTGAAACAGCTTCATGTAGATATCAGTTGCCGCCACCGACTCATTCGCCGCAGTAGTCTTGATGAGATCGATTCGTGCTTGCTGGTTGCCCGCATAGTCGAGCGTGTTCAGGGTAATGAAATTGGATAAGGTGTTGTTGTAGGCAAGATAAAACGAGAGGGTTCCAGACTGCCCTGCCGGCACCGTAAAGTCCTGAAAAAGTGCATGAGTCGTTTGATCGCTGTGATCTGTGACCGCGGCCCGCGTTCCCTGCGGCGGGGCCGAAATCGCATGATTCGTTTGCGGGGAGAGCGTACCGGTGTAGTTGTACCAGCCAGCCGTGCCAATGGTTCGGGTGTGCACGGTCCAACCCGACATGGTGCCGTTCTCAAAATCATTATTAACGAACGTGCACTGCGCCTGGGCACTTTGCATGGGCCAGAGCAACAGCAACAGGCCTAGCAGGAGCACAGCGTTCAGCGAGCGACGACTCAAGGTGTTCATTGC
>JANLZV010000661.1:0-6480 GCA_031366425.1 Pyrinomonadaceae bacterium
CGATGTCTGACGCATCGATCTCATCATTTGTTTGTGTGGCAACTACCCCGGCGGGCGGCTTGGTAGTCCCGCCAGAATTGGATGGAGGCCGAGTCGGTTCCGCGATTGGTCCAGGCTTGCTTCTGGGCTTGCTCGCCTTGCCCTGCGCCGAAGGAGGCTTCTTTTCCTGATTGCGTCCTGACTGCGTCCAGACCTCTGCGCCACTACCAAGACAAATTAGTGCCAACACAACTAACCGCAGCCAAAACTCCCGGCCGGTTCCCGCGTCTATGCGGGAACCTGCAGAGTAGGTTGCCCTTGATGAATTCCTTGAAGCCAAATGTCCCATTCCTTTAATGCCAGTTCGACCTGCAGCAGGTGCCGGTCACGTTTTCTACGAACGCGCTTGCGCTCTGGTTCCGGCAGCGGTTCAAGCAGAGCAAACGTAATGTTCACGGGTTGGAAATTTTTCGTCTGCGTGTTGGAAACATAACGCGCCAACGCGCCAATCGCGCTTAAAGGCGGCGCCTCGATCAGCGGTTGACCCATTGCTAACCGCGCGGCGTTGGCGCCGGCGACCCAACCCATCGCTACTGACTCCACGTAACCTTCAACGCCCGTGATTTGTCCGGCGAAGAAAACATTCGGTCGTTCGCGCATTTGCATCGTGGCCGCCAGCACGCGCGGCGAACAGATGTAGGTGTTGCGATGGATTTGGCCAAACTGCAAAAATTCCGCGTTTTCCATACCGGGTATCAAACGCAAGACCCTCGCCTGTTCGCCGTAACGTAGATGATTCTGAAAGCCGACCAGGCTGTACGCGTCAGCCATTAAATTTTCCTGCCGCAGTTGCACCGCCGCATAAGGTTCACGACCAGTGCGCGGATCGATCAGGCCGACCGGCTTCATCGGGCCAAATCTCGGCGTATCAACCCCGCGACGCGCCAGTTCTTCGATCGGCAAACACGACTCAAACCAACGCGTCTCTTCGAATCGTTGCAGCGGAACGCTCTTCGCTTCAATCAACGCATTATAGAAACGCTCGTACTGCTCGCGATCAAACGGGCAGTTCAGATAGTCGTCGCCCCCTTTGCCGTAACGCGCAGCGGCGAAGGCAATCGAGCGATCGATTGAATCAGCGGATACGATTGGGGCGATTGCGTCATAGAAATAAAGTTGATCGCTCCCAGTGAGCTTCATGATTTCAAGCGTGAGCGCATCCGACGAGAGAGGGCCAGTCGCAATGATCGAAATCTCCTGCTCGTCGATACTCGTGACTTCCTCGCGGACCAATTCGATGTTTGGATTGCTTTCAATTCGTTCGGTAATTAGCTCCGCAAACTTATGACGATCGACGGCGAGCGCGGCGCCGGCTGGAACACGCGTGGCTGCCGCAACTTCCAGCACCAAAGATCCGGCGCGTCGCAATTCTTCTTTCAGCAAATACGGCGCGCTGCCAACTTCATCAGACTTCAACGAATTCGAACAAACAATTTCCGCCAGTTTGTCCGTCCGATGTGCCGGAGTCTCCTTCACCGGCCGCATCTCGAACAGTCGTACTTGCGCTCCGGCGCGCGCCGCCTGCCAGGCAGCTTCTACCCCGGCGAATCCACCACCGATTACGTTTACCTTGTTCATAAATTGCTTTCAGGAATAACTTAAACTCATCTGAGTGCAGCGACTCGTTGCTGCTTTAAATTCAACGTTCGAAAGCGCGGCAGATCTGCGGCGTACAATCCCTATGGTTCCGTTGGCGCAGTTTCCGTTTTCGGCGGATGGAATTCAAAATCTTTCACATCGCCGCCGAAATGTTTGTAATCGCTCCACTCGATCGTCTTATTCAAATCGCCGCCGCCAAATAGCAGCACCTTTACCGAAAGATTCACCTGGGCCAGGCGCGGCATCCAAAGACCTTCAGCCACCCGCGTTTGCTCCATCAGAAACGCCGCCCCGGGCCGCAGATTAACCAACAGCCCCCCCGCCATCTTGAACCCTTCAGCCAGCTTCGCTTCGAGCCTGATTACCTGTTTGTCCGCCGGATCGATCCAAACCACGCCCACCAACTTCGAGATCAACTCTTCCTGACGATTGCTCGGCTTGAAACCCGGCCGCACTCGAAAATCAAAAACTACCGCATCGCGATCACGAAAGCGTTCTACGCGTGGGGAAACATACTCGTGCACTTTTAAAAACTGCGAGATGTCTACGTCGTCATCCTCGTCTTCATTTCCTTTTCGCCGAGCGATTCTCTTGCGGTCTCGTTCAGCGCGACGCTTTTCCACCCGCAGCCGGTCCTTTTCTCGATCGCGTTCAGCATCCTCAAACTCATCCTGCACCCGCTTCGTCTCTTTCGCGAGGCGTTCGCCTGCGAGCGCAACTCCGTTTTCACTGACCAACTTCATTACCGGCGCACGATTGGTGAGTGGAAATACTTCAAAGACCTTGATCGTCTCTTTCTTCACTTCGCCCTTGGAATTGATTTCTCGCTCGGTCTCCTTTTGCAGAAACGAGTATTCGGTGAATCGCTTTTCGAGTTCGTCCTGATTGCTGGAAACTTCGCGCAGGAGTTTGGCCACCTCGAGATTCCCAGTCGAGCCGGGCGGATCAAACAAGGCAGCGACCAAACCCTGGTTGTAGTAGCTCTCGTGCAACTGAAATATCAACGCCCCGGTCGTCCCAGTGCTGACACTCAGACGATATGGCTCCAACAGGCTCACCGTCCCCACCGCCGCTCGGTAATCAGAAAAGCCGGTACTGGTTCCTCTGACTTCGTCTTCAATCCTCAGCAGCAGCTTGCTGCTCAAGCTAAATGAGTAACGCAGGTGCGCGCCGTTACGCGTGGAAAACTCCACGACATACGCCGGCTCATTCGCTACCTCAGCCACGGACACTACTCGGGCCAGCACGTTGAGCTTCTTGTAGTCAACCAAATGACTCGCATCGAGCAGCGCCTGCAACTTCGCCGCTCCGGCTTCTGCGCCAGTGAGCGTGCGCAAATTTCCATCGAGTCCATGAATCCACGCAGAGCTCGCGTTTGCCGCGGAGGTGATGCGGCCGTTGCCGAAGGTGAACTCGGAACGATAGGAACCCGGCGACTTGATCTGCGTCTTCGCCAGACCCATCGGGCGTTCGTTAAGGCTTACGGTCCACTCGTAGGTCGCATCGCGAATTGCCGCCGCGCGTTTCTTGCCGCCAATCGCTTTGAGATAGGCATCGACCACCTTCTCAGCAGAAGGCAGTTTTGCGGGCACTTTCGCAGTTTGTTCCGCTGCTTCTGGCGATCGGGTTGAGACGGGAAGTGTAATCGGCCGGGCTGAAACGCGCTGATAGATTGAACCCGCGAGTAACAAAAGCATGAGTCCGGCGCGCGAATAGAGTGCTGCGCGGGTAAGCTTCGAGGTGGCTGCTTGACACTGCAAAGTAGGCATTCGTATAGTGCAATCTCGCTTCGCGCGTAGAGCCAAAGCCGGCTTAGCTCAGTTGGTAGAGCGTCTGATTCGTAATTAGAAGGTCGCCGGTTCAACTCCGGCAGCCGGCTCCAGCAATCTCTTCTTCTCAAACAGTATAGGTTTCAAAACATAGTGCGGCAAAGGGCATCTCCTGGCGCGCTTAACCTTTGCCCGAATGAAACTAACCTCAACCCAGCTGGCCCAATACGATCGCGACGGTTTCCTGGTGATCGAAAACTTTGTCAAGCCCGCAGCTTGTGATCAACTGCGCGCTTGCGCTGCCAAACTGGTCGATGACTTTGATCCGAGCGGCATCGTCTCAGTCTTTTCAACTCAGGAGCAACGCCACTTACGCGATAATTATTTCCTCGAGTCGGGAGATAAGATTCGTTTCTTCTTCGAAGAAGATGCCTTTCTGGCGGACGGCAACCTTAAACAAAGCAAAGAACGCTCGATAAATAAGATCGGCCACGCCCTGCACGATCTGGATCCGGTCTTCAGTGAGTTTTCCAAAACGACAGCGATCAAGGAACTGTTGGGCGATTTGGCAATTGAAGATCCATTGCTGGTCCAATCAATGTATATCTTCAAACAACCGGAGATTGGCGGTGAGGTCACCTGTCATCAGGACAGCTCGTTTCTTTTCACTGAGCCAAACGAGATCGCCGGATTGTGGTTTGCGTTGGAAGATGCCACTACCGAGAACGGCTGCTTGCGCGCGATTCCCGGCGGTCACCAGCAGGGATTGAAATCGCGCTGGCTACGCCTTGAGACAGGCCAAATGGGTTTTGAAGTTTTTGATCCGTCTCCGTTTGAAGAAGACCGGCTCGTGCCGCTCGAGGTTCGGCAAGGTTCGCTGATCATTTTGCACGGACTCTTACCACACAAGAGTTACGCAAATCGTTCGTTGAAATCGCGCCACGCTTACACACTCCACGCAATCGGCCGAGCGTCAAACTATCCTGCTGACAACTGGCTTCAACCTCCAGCCGGACGATCCTTCACGGGGCTCAACTAATACGAAAACGGGAACAGGCTCTTCATTCAAGCGGCCTGATTTACTGAATTATCAGGGATTTTTCAGTGGGACGAGCGAATCAGACCGCGGAAGACGCCCTGAATTCGCACCTGGGTCGCCGGAACTCTCAGAGGTTTGTGCTCGGAATTAGCGGAACGCAACTCAATCTCGGGCCCATGACGATAAAGACGCTTGAGCGTCGCGTGAGTCTCGTCGATTAAGGCCACCACAATCTCGCCATCGTGCGCTTGATCGCGTTGCTCAATCAGCGCGATATCTCCGTCGCAAATATGATCGTCAATCATCGAGTCGCCGACGATCTTCAACGCATAAGCTTTCTCGGGTCGCAAGTTGCCCAGCATGAAGCGCGGCATCGCGATCGTCATATCGTCTTCAACTACTTCGATCGGAAGTCCCGCAGCGATCCTGCCTTCATATCTCACTTCACAGAGCAACTCGGGAAACGGCAGCACGGGCGGTGGCGGCGGCGCCACTTCGAAGTCAGAATCCGACATGACGGTGATTCGAAACATGCCGTTCTCATCACGAATCGAGATCAGCTTGAGTCGAACCAGAGCCTTAATGTGTTTGTGAACGGTCGCTCGTGATTTCACTCCAAGGTGATTGGCGATCTGCGCGTACGAGGGAGTGTACCCACGTCGCTCAAGGAAGCGAATGATGTAATCAAGAACCTGTTTTTGTCGAGCGGTGCGCGGGGCGGCCATACGTTTCAATCAAATCGGCAACACGAGCAAGTCAACGATGCGTGCAAGTACCCCTTGGAACAACGTCGGCATTCTATGGCGCACTAACAAGCGCGTCAAGTGTTTGTTAGCGCGCCATAGATCGAGAGTCTATTTGCCGCGATGTGAGTAACGCGCCAGAGTTCGTGGGAAGATGCGCACTCCTACTGGCATCTGCGTCAAACTGATCGGCATTCCGGTCAACACTTCAGTTCCCTTCTTGGCGTAGACCGCTTCGTTGAGATCGTTGTCCGGACTGATCACTACACCTTTCAGCGCCGCGCCAATGAAGGCGCCTTTGCTGCGCGAGTAAGAAAGAATTCCGGCATCGAGGGTGGCATTGGTTGAAGCCGCAGCTTCGCGTCCGACTGGACCAGCGACGACTCCTGCCTCGCCACCCATTTCGAATTTATCTTCGAGCAAACCCTTCACGCCGTCTTCGTTCATGATCAAAAACACGTAGTCGTTTTTCTGCGCGCCAATCTGCACGCCGAAACTTCCGCCGCTCAAATTAAAGAATGCCGGCGGGCTCCAACCATCGCGCGTGCGCGTGCTGATAACGCCCTGGCCACCGCGTCCGCCAACGATGAAGGCGGCTTTGATTACACCGGGAAAAACCGCAATTGCCTCAGCTTTATCGAGTAATTCCTTAGGGATAGCCTTTTCACGGACGTTCATGATTTCAGTAAAAACCTTCGCCGCCGCGCTCGCGTGACGGGTCGCATCCTGCGTCCGCGACGACTTGCCCTTGGCCGCTGCGAGGCTTGCGGAAAAACCCAACAATAAAACTGCACTCAACGCACAAATGACCATCTGTCGTATCGAAAACTTCATTTTCACTCTCTCCTTGCAATGGTTGTAATAGAAAGGCAAAGGGGGAAGAAGCTTGCAACACTGCTAAAACTTTTGCCGTTCGGTGTGGCTTTGATAGTACACCTTAAGGCTGGCGAAGTGTTAGGAGGGTGAGCGCTGGGCCTCACAGCAGAAGCCCGACCGTTAGGGAGGGCTCTTTAGAAGCCCGGCAGCAGCGACAGCCCGGTGGTTTCAGGAGCGTTAGGTTTGAAGAGCCCCTCTTTACGGTCGGGCCTCTGCCGTCACAATTGCACGCGCCGCAACCGCAGCGAATTGCCGATCACCGAAACTGAAGGCAACTACTTCGTAAATACTCAATTGTCTAGCGACTGCCTCCGCGGTGGTGCGGCTGTCGCCGGTGAGCATGACGATGCGAATTCCCTCTTCGTGAAGCTGCCGAATTGCCTCCGCAGTGGTTTGCTTGATCGGATCGGCGACG
>JANLZV010000667.1:0-5686 GCA_031366425.1 Pyrinomonadaceae bacterium
TGTGAAGAGAATGGAAAGTGAAGAGTGAAAAGTGATAGGTGAAAAGTGAAAAGTAAAAAGTGCTAGGTGAAGAGCATTTCTTACTCATCACGCTTCACTCATCACTTTCCATTCTCTTCACACTCATCCGCAGTCCGGTTCGTAACGAATCCCTGATCCGAAAAGTTGCCCGCGAGGTCGCTTCAAGCTCGGCAAGAGAAATCGGTGCAGTCATCTCCGCGGCGGCCACGGCTTGAATAGTTCGCGCTTGCAGCGCCTGACCTTTATCCCCACGCCGCAACTCATCTACCTTCCGGCGGCCTCCTGCGTGAGCTATTCCTTTTTGAAAATCTTCGATGACAAACGTCTTTCCTTCACCGAAAATTTCGATGTGTTCTTTCGGCAGGCTGCGGTCGCCTTCGGCGAGGTAGGCAATCACTCCGTTCGAACCATCGTCAAACTGCAGAGTGATGAAAACCGAATCCTCACTAATCCCTTCCCCGCCGCTCCCGACTGCTTCCGCAAACACACTGGCCGGCAGAGCGCCGGTAAGAAACTGCATCAGATCGATGAAGTGGCAAACTTCGCCAACGATGCGGCCGCCGCCCTCGCGTGGATCTTGGGTCCAATGCGCACGCGGAACGCGGCCGGCATTTACCCGATAAACGATTGAGAGCGGCGGTCTTTGATCGCCGAAAAATTCCTTCGCCTTGAGGGCTAAAGGGGAAAAGCGCCGGTTGTACCCAACCATTAAATGCCCTTTAGCGTCCGCGGCCGCCTCGATCACGTTATCTAATTCCGCATCGTTGAGCGCGAGAGGCTTTTCGACAAACACGTGTTTCCCGCTCGCGAGTGCCAATCTGGTCAGCTCCGCGTGCGAGTCGTGGCGAGTGGAAATTACAATCAGGTTTGACTGGGCGTCATCGATGACGCTCTGCGCGTCGGAAAGAAATCGCCCGAAACCAAATTTTGTTCCCACGTCGCGGGCCGAAACGCCAGACGCTGAAGCGATCGCTGAAAACTCAAAGCCCGCCGCTTTGAAATTTGGCAGCAGGACTTTTGACGCGTAACTTCCGGCGCCGATCAGCCCCAGACTCACTCTCCCCAGACCTACGCGTCCCGCTGAGGTTTCCTTTTTGAGCGCCTGTTGGTTTTCGATTCGCCGGCTAACTTCGCGCTCGGTATCGTAAGCGAGCAGGACCGCCAGGTACTTTTCGTCTGAGTTACCCGAGATTAGCTGGTAAGCGCTCGTGGCATCGTCAATCGGGAAACGGTGAGTAATTAATGGGTTCACATCGATCCGTTTCGCTGCCAGCAGGTCGAGGAAGGCTTCGATGTTTCTCCCTTCGGTCCAGCGAACGTAAGGCAGCGGATAATCGTGACCACGCTCCTCATAATTCGGATCGTTGCGCCCTGGTCCATACGACATCGACACTCTCAAAGTAAGTTCGCGCTGATAGTAAATATCTCGCGGGACGTTCATCCCGACCATTCCGACGGCCACCACCCGGCCCTTCAAACGCGAAATCTCCCCGGCGAGTTCAATCGGTTCATTGGCGGAAGTCGCGGCCGCAATGATGCAGGCATCGGCGCCGCGTCCCTTCGACCACCTCAACACCTTCGCCAGCGCGTCGGCCGGCACACACCCGCCGTCAGCTCCCGATGCGCGCGCGAGTTGAATCCGCTCCTCGTCGACATCGACGCCGAAAACAAAACAGCCGTTAGCCTTCAGCAGTTGGACCGTCAACTGGCCCACCAGACCCAGCCCGATGACTACGACTGACTCTCCCAAAGTTGGTTCAGCCAGACGCACGCCCTGCAACGCAATTGCGCCGAGGGTGCCAAACGCTCCTGCTTCAAAACTCACTTCTTCCGGCAAGCGGACGCAAAGATTTCGCGGCACCGAGATCACTTCTGCGTGAGACGCGTAGTCAGTGCCCGCGCAGGCCACGCGGTCGCCGGCGTGGAAGTCCGTGACGTCGCCCGCGGTTTCGATGACAATGCCGGCCGCGCTGTAACCGACGGCGTGAGACTGCTCGAGTTTGTCGCGCACGCCTTCGAGCGCCTGGGCAATCCCGTCAGTTTTTACTTTCTCCCACACTTTGCCGATTAGTTCAGGTCGCTCCCTCGCTTTTCCCAACAGACCCTTGCGTCCTAACTCGGCGAGCGCACGCTCGGTGCCGGCGCTGATCAGCGAGGCCGCAGTGCGCACGAGAATTCGCCCGGGCTGCACTGCCGGCACCGGGACCTCGGCGACTTTCGCCTCACCCGTCCGCAAGTTTTGCAAAAGCTGCTTCATCTAATTTCTCAAACCAATTCGTCCGCAGATTCGGCAGATTACACAGAAGGAAAATGAACAGTTCGGATCACAGAAGTTAACCGTCCGGGCCACTCTTAGTTCTTAATCTGCGTAATCTGCGGATTAGGGTTTTTCCTTCTTCGCCAAAGTAGTTTCGATCAAACCCGAAACCCACTCAGCCCGCGCGTCCCAGGTTCCCAAAGCGACGGCCGCCTGCCGAGCGCTCGCCTGCGCGGGATCGTTTTCGATCAAAGCTTCTTCCACCAGACGAAACCAATCATCGTGGCTGCGCGCAATTCTTAAGACCCCGCCCATCGATTCATACTCCGGCAACGGCGAAATTACGACTGGTAAACCTGTCGCCAGATACTCGCGGACCTTAATCGCCGAGCCATAACTCGTAAACGAATGCGCAGTGTCCCACGGCAGCACACAGACATCAAAACCCGCGGCATAGTGGGGCAGTTCCTGATAATTGACGGGAGGCAGAAAATGCGTGTTCGGCAGCGCTTCAATCTCCACGCCTCTTGATTTGTTGCCGATGAAGACCCATTGCCAGTCAGGCCGCTCGACCGCCGCGCGTTTGATCAATTCCTGATCAACCAACCAGGGTTCGATCGCCCCGAAATATCCCAGTCGTGGTCGAGGGATTCGGGCCACCGCTTCCGCGATTTCAAGATTCCCGCTGCCAACTCGCGCCCAATGATCGAAGTCGACGGCCTGTTCCAATAGGAAAGAGCGTTCCCGGCCGCGGTCAGCTTCCGCCAGGAGTTTCTGACCCGAATAAAGAATTAGATCGGCGCGATCAATGGCCCGCTCGTGCAACTTCCTGATTGTCGCGAGTTCGGTCGCATGGTCCATCAGATTCGCGTCATACTTGTCTGACACCTGGTAGATCACCAGCTGTTCGTCAAACTGGCCGATCATATCGGCTGCCGTCGGTATAGCGATCCAAAGAATAGGTTGCGCAAGTCCTCCCTGGCGCGCCAGTCGTCCAATCTGCATCGCTAGTAACTTGCGATTTGCCCGGCGCACCAGGCGACTGCCAAAAAAAGGAATCACCGCCGGGGAGACGACTGTGACTCCTTCGGGCGTCGAGCGCGCGAGTCGCGCATATGAGCGTAGCTTGCGAAGAATTCGCGGAACCAGATCTTTGTTTCGTAAACTCGGCAACCCCATCGAAATCGAGTTTACAAAGATCACTTTGTTGCCGGCTTGGGCGAAGCGACGCATGAGATGGTACTTCGAGTGTGGATGGTGATACCACCAGTCCTCGCCCGCAAAACAAATAATAGAGTGCCCTTTAATCACTTTGGCTCGGTATAATCCGCTCGCACATGAAACGCGCTGCTCATGACCGGATTGGAAATCTTAGTGGCCCAGCTTTTCCGCAAAGATCTCAACTCGATTTTCGGCGTCGCCTCGCGGTTGTTTCATTGATCTTTTTCGCCGCCCTCGGGGTCAGACTGTTGAATTGGCACGGCCATCGTTTTGAAGCACTCACTGTGCAAACCAGCGTGGTGCTCAACTATAAACACCAGGCGCGCTTGATAGCGGCCAACGGCCTCTCATCACTCTTCCAGTCTTCGTCAGCTACCAACAATCCTGATCTGCTGGGCCATCCGATTGGTTATCCCATTCTGCTTTCATTCATCTATCGCGTGGCTCCGGAATCTGACGCCGCAACCCAAATCATACAGTTGGCTCTCGACTCGCTAGCCGCAGTGATCATTTGCCTGATCGCCTTAGAACTATTTCCCACGGCAGTCGGGATCATCTCTGGACTGTTTGCCGCCTTCTCGCCGCAGTTTAGCTGGAACTCGACTACGCTTCTGCCAGATTCGCTGGCGGCGTTGCCGATCCTTCTCGCCCTCTTGCTCATCGTGCGAAGCCGAAGACAGTCGGAAGGAGGGCGGCTTGTCTCGTTCATTGCCGCGGGGACGTTAATCGGCGTTTCCTGCTGGCTACGCGCCAATGCCCTGCTGCTGGCTCCATTCATCGCGCTTTCAGCCGCGGTGATCTGCCCACGTGGTAGCAGGCTCCGGCCGGCCTTGATGTTGACTGTAGCTGCGTTTCTCGTAATCGTGCCGCTTACGATTCGTAATGCCGTAGTCTTCGGCGAATTCATTCCTGTCTCGCTAGGCGCCGGCCAGACGCTGATCGAAGGCATTGCAGATTACAACACCGACGGAACGCTTGGCTTGCCGCAAACTGATATGGAACTAATCCGCGGAGAAGCTGAAACACTTCATCGACCCGAATATTCCGGTTCACTTTTCACCCCCGATGGACCAGCTCGCGATCGGGCGCGACTCGCGCGCGGTTTCGCCGTCATCCGCGCACATCCTATCTGGTTTGCCGGCGTGATGACCCGCCGCGCATTATCAATGTTGCGCCTCGAGCGAACCCCATTGCGACTCGCCGGATCTGATTCGACGCGAAGTTGGCAACTGGTTCAGTTACCACTGCGCGTTGTCCAAAAGATTTTCGTCACGGCGGTGTTTCTCCCGCTCATGCTGATTGGCGCCGGGATTCTTGTTTACCAGCGACAGTTTGCGTCGATCGCGATCCTGCTCGTAGTACCTATTTATTATTTCTGTACCCAGTCAGCCTTGCACACTGAATACCGCTATGTCCTCGTGATTCACTACTTTTTCCTGGTGCTGGCAGCCGTCGCGGTTTACACGCTTGCTCGTGGGTTGAATCGAAAACTCAGGGGCCAATCAGTTCTCACGCCGTAAAGGTTTCATGCGTTCAACTAGCGTTGACGCCCAACACTCTCGCGAGTGCCTGCAAATTCTCGCCGGCTTCCCGTCGATAAATTTCTGCCCACCGACCGATTTCCTCAGAGCGCGGCTCAAAGAGCGCGGCCTGCAACTGATTTGATAGCTGCTCTATGTTTCCAAAATCGTAGAGCAACATGCCGCGAGTCTCCCCGGCGCGCGTGGCCACTACCGGAACGCCGCACCAGAGCGCTTCGATGCGCGAGATACCATAACTCTCGTCGGCGAACGCGCGCACAAACACGTCACTTCGCTCGAGCAGTTCGTAAATCTCCGAGTTGGGTGCTTTTTCAATTACCGTAATCCAGGGGCGCTCGCGCAAGACTTCCGCGCGATAGTCGTCATCGCGAACAAAGCCGCCGTCAAGCAACAGCAGCCCGATGTCTTTTCCGGTAGTTGCGCGAAGATCTTCGACAGCCTCAGCCACGTCCTTGAACCCGTAGCTCGGAAAAAAAACCCCGATTGAACAAACTCGCGGCTGACGCGAGCTGTACGGTTGAATAAGTGCCGCCGTGGCGTTTGATAGCCCAACGCTTTGGCCGCCCTCAGGAGTTGGAACCAGACATGGGATAACCGTGATCGGTTGCTGCACCTTGATTTCATCCTCAAGCCAGCGGCGCAAATC
>JANLZV010000689.1:0-2871 GCA_031366425.1 Pyrinomonadaceae bacterium
CTGCTCGACCACGTGATCTTTGTCTTCCAGCAGCGCGGGCGGTGGGGGTCGATTGCTCGTTCCCGCGACATCGGACTTCATGGACGTAAGCCGGTCCATCGGACACTGCGGGATTTGGTCTGGAGCTATTTCGATCCTTACGTGGATTTTTCGGGAAGGATCAAAGGCTATGGCTTCACGAGTCTTTACGATTTGGGAAACTACGACTGGCGGTTTTCACGGTGGAACATGACGAAAATCGAAAACCACCTTCGCGAAATTCCGCACCGCCAACTTAAGTCTTCAGACAAGCGCTACGAACGACTGCTGGCGCGTTACCGCGTTTACAAGCAGCGCTATCCCAACCGCTCGCCTTCTTATTACGACAACCGTCGAGACTGGATGCTATAGCAGAGGCCCGACCGTCAGGGAGGGCTTGGGGGGTAAGCAAAAAACAGAAGACAGAAGACAGAAGACGGGAGGCAGAAGCGGTCATATAATTGCTGCTGCTGACTGCTGACTGCTGACTCTTTAGGTGACTACGAGGCCTTCGCGAGAAAATTTCCAATCGAGCACTTCAGCGCCGTCTTCCTCGAGCAGTGCGCGTTCGACGTCGGCTTTCCTACCTTCGGCACAAAGAAAGGCGATGCATCCGCCGCCGCCGGCGCCGCAAACTTTTGCAGCTTCGGCACCGTTGGCGAGGGCTTTCGCTACCAGGCGATCCATTTGCGGAGTGGTCACACCCGGCGCCAGACGTTTGCGATTGGGATAGCCGGCCTGCATCGTGGCGCTCACTTCATTCCAGTCGTCAGCAAGCAGCGCGGCGCGCATGCGCATTGCTGAATCGCGAATGCCGTCGAACAGTCCAAACAGTTCGGAGTCGCCATCGATATGGCGCTTAAAGATTTCCCAGTTGTTCGTGCCAGACAAACGCGGTTCGCCGGTGTAACAAATCGCGATTCGGCTTTCGAGTTTAGCGACATCGACTTCGACAGCTTCGCGTTCAATTCCGTCGGCGCGAAAATGAATGCACGACGCCCCGCCATACTGCGCCGAGTAATAATCCTGAAAACCAGCGGGCACGCGAATCACGGTTGTTTCGATGTTGGCCGCAATCGTGATGAACTTTCGTTCGTCGTAGCGATTCCCCACCAACCGGTTCAGCGCGCCGATGCAGGCAATCGCGAGGGCCGAGGAGCCACCCATACCCGCGCCCGCCGGAGCGAGGCTATTGGCGGTCAGATGAAAGCCGGTGGTCGGTTTGAAGAAATGGACGAGCTTCGAGATGAGCTCGAGACGATCTTCGCGAACGAGATCATCGATGGCCGCCAACTCAGTTTCAAAAACAACCTTGCGATCGCGCGATTCCAGCACGATGCGGCCATCGTCGCGAGTCTCAATCTGGCAATGCGCGCGCAGCGAAGTCGCAAAATTAAGAGTAGCGGCGCCCGGGTGAAATAAATACAAGGGCCAGATGTCGATCGTGCCGCCGGCAAGATCGACGCGTGTGGGGGCAGACGATTCAATAAGCACTGAGTTTAGCCAGTAGTCCTTTCCGATGGATCTTGTGTGCGCGGTGACAAGCGGAGTTAACGTAACGGAAAATTCGGAAGTCCCGATTTCGCTTCAAACCAGGACCCGCCTACATCAGCTCACTCTCGCCTCGCCCGCCGCGTTTCCGCCCGCCGCGGGTGCGCTTTACCCCGACTCTCTTTTTGGGTTTGGTTTTGCCCGACGGTTTGAACGGAATGTGTTCTTGAAACTCCTGCTTCAGATCCTGCAGCTTTTCCTGTGCGGCCTGTTCGAGCTCCTGAAAACGCTCAGGGTCGGCCTCTTCCACTTTCTTCGAGAGCCAGAATCGTTCGACAAGGTAGAAACCGACGATCCCTACTACGACGATCAGCAGGAGCACTTTGCCCAGGCGTTGAAAGTCGCCGATGATCCCGATCACTGCGCCGCTAAAGAAATAACCCGCCCCGCTGAGAATCAAAACCCAAGTGAAGCAGCTCGCGAGTGACAGTAGCATAAATCTTACGTACGGCATCTTGCCGACGCCATAAAATATGCACGAGGCCCACCGCAAGCCGTAAATATATTTAGAGAGAAAGATGGAGAGCGGACCAAAGTTGGTGGTCAGGCGTTCCATGCGAGGCTTGGCGGCGCGGTAAAAACGAAGGTCGCGAACTCCTTTGCGAAACTCGCGGCCGGTGAGATAGGCAATGTTGTCGCTGGCCGCGCCTCCGAGCGTCCCGGCCAACAGCACCCAGGCAAAACTGTGATCACCAAAAAAATAACTATGCGCCAGCACTCCGGCAAGCAATAGAGTGATGTCCCCCTCGATCATAACGAGAAGAAACACTGCGTAAAGCCCGTAGCGGCCTATGAAGTCGTAAAGAAAATCCAGATGCATGATAAGAAAGTGAGCAGTGTGCGGTAGGGGGTGGCAGTCAAAACCTAAACTTTCTTCTACTGCACACGGCTCACTGCACACTGCTCACTGCGAAATTACTGGGGCATTCTACACACAGAAAGAGCCGTTTGACAGCCCTAGTACCCTCCATTATGCTTCGACCAGTTCTCCACTCTTAACCGATTTCCTAACCGGCGCGCGGAAGGTTGCATAGATGTCTACACCCCCAAATTCAGAAACCAGCTTCATTGGAATCGATCTTTGCGGCGGAAGAGTCCGTGCGGCCATCGTCAGCAGCGAAGGCGTACCGGGTGAGCGGCGGGAAGCACCGCTGCAGCTTGAAGGTCTGGTGGGCCAGGTGGCCGAGATAGTCAGTGGATTGCGCGCGACGGCAGGAAATATCGGCGCGGTGGGGATCGCGATTCCCGGCCTGGTCAATCGTCAATCCGATCAGGTGATTGCCTCCCGCGATTTGCCCTCGA
>JANLZV010000763.1:0-9201 GCA_031366425.1 Pyrinomonadaceae bacterium
CGATGGCTGCGGCCGGGGCGCTCGAAACAATCGTAGCTGCGAAAACCTGCCAAACCGGTATCGTGCCGCCCACGGTGAATCTCAGCGAACCCGATGAGGGCTGCGAGCTAAACCATGTGATTGCAGAACCTCGCGACGTAAACGCGCAGCTCGTTCTGACAGTTTCCTTTGGCATGGGCGGACAAAACGCCGCCCTGGTCCTTCAGCGATTCGACAGGAGTTCTACGAAATGACGACCGAGAGTTTGCCCGACTGGGGACAGCGAGAACGCGTGACCTTAATTACCGGAGCCACCGGTTATCTCGGAAGCGCGATCGCGCGTGGATTCTCGGCAGCTGGTTCCACGTTAGTGCTCACGGCGCGAAATCAAGAGGCGCTTGACGGCCTGGCAAGTGAACTACCGGGTACGGTCCATTCGTTTGCCGCGGACCTCGCGGACGCTGAAGCGGGAGAGCGGATCGTGGGCCAGGCCATGTTGAAAACCAGAAGGATCGATACGCTCGTGCTCAATGCCGGCACCCTCGCGGATGGCCTGTTTGCCGGGTTGACCGACTATGAATTGACCCACGTGTACGAAGTCAATCTTTGGGGGGCACTACGCACTTTGCGGGCGGCGTTACGGCCAATGATTCTGCATCGTGGCGGCAGCATCATCATCATCTCTTCCACGGCGGCGACCCGGCCGGGCGTGGGCCAGGCAGCTTATGCTTCATCGAAAGCGGCGCTTGAGTCGATTGTCAAAGTGACTGCGCGCGAAACCGCCTCGCGGAACATTCGCGTCAACGCAGTTGCGCCCGGATTGCTCAGCGGGGGACTCGCAACCCGAATACTGGAAGAGGCGATGGATCGCGCGCAGGCGGCGATACCGATGAAACGACCCGGCACGGCCGAGGAAATTGTTCCTACCGTGCTGTTCCTGGCCTCGCCCATGAGCTCTTACATCACGGGCCAGGTGTGGTGCGTGGACGGAGGATACACCGCATGACCAGCCCCGAGATTTCACCAACAGACACCTTTCCCCAGGTCGCGGAGTTGGTAAAGAAGACCCTGGCGCTTCCTGACAATGAACCGATCGAACCGCAACAGCTCTTGTTTTACGATCTCGGATTTACCTCGATGGATCTGCTCGACCTGCTGTTTCGCATCGAGCAACATTTTCAAATTAGTATTCCCGAAGGCACGATTTATCACCTCGCGCGCGGCGAGATGCCGGAAGCTGAGTTTGCGACCGACGGTTTGCTGACTGAAGCAGGCCGTCTGCGGCTGATGAGTTTGCTGCACGACTCGCCCGCTGAGATTTTCCCCGCGCGTATTCATGCGAGCACGCTGCCGCGTTACTGCACGGTCGCTGCCTTCGTGCGACTCGTGGACCATAAACGAGAATGTTTGAGTTAATCGAGTCCATTTCCATCGACGTAACTGCCGGCGTCGCGCACGGCAAGGCTAACGTTGCGGCGGATAATTCGCTCTTCGCGGACCACTTTCCCGGCGCACCGTTGTTGCCGGGTTCATTGCTGATCGAACTTGCCGCGCAGATTGCCGGCCCACTCGCCGAAGACGTCTGCAAGCAACGATTTGGCCTCGAGCGTTGGGCCCTCCTGGGAATGATCCAGGACGCAAAGTTTCTTCACCCAATTTCTTTGCCCACAACCATTAACTTGAAGGCTGAGGTGTCACGCGTTGAAAGTTCGAATATCGCCGCTGCTGTCTCAGCCGAGGTCGGCGGTCGAGTCGTGATGCGCACCGGACTCGTAATGATGCTGGTCGAAACTGCGCCGGAATGGCAGGGAGCAATTCAAGCTCGCCAGGCGCGCCTTGCTTCGTGGAAGGGGCGCGGATGATGCTTCGTTCGTCATCGGAGTGTCGCCGGCTGTCTGCGACCGACGCGTTTTTCGTGGCGTATCAACAGCGTTCCGGCGTTCTGATGCAGCTGGGCGGTGAAGCTGAAATTGAAGGCAAGGTGGGCCGTGAAGATTTGCAACGAATGGTCGACGGTGTGCTGCAGCGCTGGCCGCACCTCGGCCAGACTCTGCGACCAGGCGTGGTCGGTCTTTCGTGGAGCGGCAACTCTCATTCGGATCGGATGCTGCAAATTTCCCCACGCCGAAATCGGGATGACGAGCAGCAGGAAGCCGCGCGCTGGAGAAACGCGCCGCTTGATCCATTTCGTGAGCCCTCGTTTCAGGCGTTATGGATTTCTCGGGAAAACGGCGGTTTGCTGGCATTGCGCGCACATCATGCGGCTTTGGATGGCGAATCGTTTTTTGTAGTCGGCGCCGAAGCTTTACGAATCCTGGCACAGCGCGAAACCGTAGATGGAACAGCCTCGGCCCAATCATTTATTCAAGGCCCGACGAAGCTGGGCCAACTCGTATCGAGAAAACAGATCCGGCCGCGACGGCTTGTGACTATGTGGCGTTACACGCGCTGGCTCGACCACGAAGCGCGTGCGGAACGCAGCGCCCCGCTGGCGATGGATACCTGCGACGTCGGTGACACCGCGACCAGCAGACAGACGCTGAGCGGGGAACGCTTCAACCAAATCACGCGCGAGGCGGCCGCGGCGGGAATTAGTCTGACAGCTTGGTGCGCAGCGGCTTGGATGCGCGCGATTCATTCATGGAACTCAGCACGAGGAGCGGCCAAAAACCCATTGATATCGCTCGAACTGCCGGTGAGTCTGCGACGAACCAATAACGGCGGGCACCGGATCGTCGGCAATTTTATTTCGCCCCTGGTGGTCTTCGCTGATGCGACCCTGCCGCTGCTCGAGATCGCCCGAGTGCTTAAGACACAGATGAATCAGGCCATCCGCAAGCGGGCTCATCTAAGCATGCCGGTGCTGAGCGCGCCCGCAAGATTCTTGCCGTGGAAACTTTTTCGTCGTCTCGCAGTCTCGCCGAAGACTACTGGATTCGCGACCAGCCACTTCACGTGGTTCGCACCGGAAACGGATCTGCCAGCCGAAGTGGCCCAACTTTCTAAAGGATCGCTTCGTATCAAGTCGCAGTTAATTTACACGCCAGTCTGTTTACATATGGGTGCGGCCCTCGCTATTGTCGCCTCTTCAAAAGAGGCCGAACTGTTTTTGACCTATCGCCTCAATGCGATGTCGCGCGCCGCCGCGGAACAGTTGTTGGCTTTCTATTTGGTAGAAGTGGAACCAGGCAGCAGGTCGCACGTCAAAACCGCAACGAGGTAACCAACAATGAAAGCAGCTCGCGTAAATGCGTTTGGTGACGAAGGTCAACTTGAGATCGTGGAGAAACCGAAACCTGAACCCGGCCCAGGGGAGATACTGGTAAAGGTTGAGGCCTGCGGGCTGAACTACGCGGACGTAATGCAGCGGTTGGGGTCGTATCCCGGTGGTCCAACGCCGCCTTACACACCCGGGATGGAAGCTGCCGGCACGGTCGAAGCTCATGGGCCAGAGACACCGCCGACGCCTCCGGTAGGTGCGCGGGTAGTCGCGCTTACCAGTGGCGCCCACGCTGAGTATGTTTGCGTCAATGCGCGCGCGTGCATCGTCTTGCCATCTTCGATGTCATTCAGCGAAGGCGCTGCTTTCCCAGTCCAGTACCTGACCGCCTATCACACGCTGGTAACTTTGGCCCATGCCGCGGCCGGAGAAACTGTCTTGATTCACGCGGCAGCGGGCGGCGTAGGGACCGCGGCAGTGCAGATTGCCAAACTCTTGGGCTTGCAGGTGGTCGCGACCGCATCATCCGCTGAAAAGCGAGCGAAGGTCATCGACCTCGGCGCGGATGTGGCCGTCGGCTACGACGAATTCGAAGACGCGGCGCGTCAACTTACTAACGGCCGCGGCCCCGACATTTGTCTCGAATCGATTGGGGGCGATATTTTCCGTCGCAGCCTGGCGATCACGCCGGCGCTCGGTCGCCTCGTAGTTTTCGGCGCGGCCAGCAAGGAAGCGCAACCGATCGACACCTTAAAGCTGTTCTTTCGTTCGCAATCGGTGCTCGGATTTCATCTGAATGGAATTATTGGACGTCCGGATCTCATGGTTTCATCGCTAGGTGAGCTGCTGAGATGGATTGCCGAGGGCAAACTGAAGATTCAAATCGGACACACGTTTCCCCTCGCGGAGATACGCGAGGCCCACAAACTGCTCGCCAGCCGTCAGAGTTTCGGAAAAATAGTTTTGACTACAAATGAGTAACCTAAACTGGCAGTTTGCATTACGAAATCGAAAGGAGCCTCCCCCATGAGAAAAATCTTCTTACTGGCAACCGCTTTGCTGTTCCTCTATCCCGTTTCGGAAACTGCGCAGGCACCGGTTTATACGCCGCCAACGGCGTCTGTGGCCGTGCTCGCTGGAATTAAGTTTGCCACTGCGACGCCGGTCAACGAAGCTTATCGCGGCCAATTCGAGCGTTGCGATCGGGAGAACATTTTCAACGGCGTCTTGATGCGGAAATTCCGCAAGTGTTCGACGGATCCGAATCGAGCGCGGGCGCTTCTAAGATTTCCCGATCAGACGATTATGTTCGAGTCGAAGATGGGCCTCGACATCGATGGTTCGTTTAAAGCCTGTCACGACCCCGGTGCCGCGGATCAGTGTCCGACCACTTTTCTTTGGAGCAACTTGCCGGCTCCTCAGCGTTTTGTTGATCCGGACAAGTTTCCCTATATCGTCATTCCGATTGCGGGCATCGGCCATGCGGACACAGAATTCAGAGATAAAACTGGTGTGAAGATCGGCGATATTGGCGTGGTCGTCTTTCGCGACAAGGTGGTTCCGGTGCTGGTCGCTGACGGTGGTCCACACAATAAACTGGGCGAGGGGTCCTCGGCGCTGTTTAAGGCGGTAGGGCAGGATCGCTGCGCAGAGATGGGTGCCGATGGACACTGCCGGCGTTATCGCGATTTTAGTATTGAGCGCGGAGTCTTGTTCTTCATCTTTCCCAATTCGAAAATTGACGGCCTGAATCCTGAGAACGGGTTGGAAAAAATTCGCACAGAGGCGATGGCGCGTTGGGATCGTTTGAAGCAGGGATGAGAATAGAAAAAGAGGTCAGAGCTTGACCGGCTCTGACCTCCTACCTTTAATCGCTTAGTTTCTGACTTCAAAACGGAATATCGTCGTCCGCCATATCGGGTTGAGGTTCTGATCCGCCACCGCCTCCGCCGCCGGCTGCGGCCGCACGCTCAACCGGCGCGTCGCCTTCGCCTCTTCCGCCCCCAATAAACTGCATATCAGTAGCGTGCACTTCGAGGGTATGACGCAGCTTGCCGTCGCGATCAGTCCACTCTTCCACGCGCAGTCTGCCTTCGATGTAAACCGGTCGGCCCTTGCTCAAATACTGAGCGGCCGTCTCGGCCTGCCGATTCCAGAGGGTCACCTTAAACCACGTCGTCAGATCCTGCATCTCGCCCGTTTTGTCTTTTCGACGTTCGTTCGTAGCCAAACTGAAACTACAAACGGGCGTGCCTTGCGGCGTGTAACGCAGTTCGGGATCGCGGCCAAGATTGCCGACCAGAATTACTTTGTTGAAGGACATGAGGGAACCTCACTTACTTTACGGACTGGGATTGGAAACTCGACGGCAATCCTACGCGTCGGCTAAGTAGTGGTCAAGCCGACTGATTCAGAGCGCACAACATGCAAGGAAGCAAAAATCGTGGTATCGCGTTTCGCCGATAGTTTCTGTTAGACTACCCGCCAATTGATGCGATTTGGGTAACGCAAACTGCTACTTTGCGCAGCAGTTTTTTCTTAGTCCAGGATCAATTTTAGGGTTATCAGCTCGCTGTTGTTAACAAGTGAAATCAAAAGTTTACATTGAGACGTTTGGCTGCCAGATGAACGTGGCCGACACGGAGCGCGCTGCTACTGGCCTGCAGAAAGCGGGCTACGAGATAGCCGCGACGGCTGAGACGGCCGACGTGGTCTTGCTCAATACCTGTTCGGTGCGCGAACGGGCTGAGCGCAAAATTTTCCGAAGGATAGGCGAGGTGCGCAAGCTTTCAACGCCCGAACGTAAGCGCCCAATAATCGGGATAATGGGATGTGTCGCGCAACTTGAAGGACCAGCGATTTTTCGAAATTCGCCGGCGGTGGATATGGTAATCGGCACGCGAGCTACCGATCGAATTTCGTCGCTAATTGAACGCGTCAAAGAAGGTGAAAAAACAGTCATCGATCTGGACGAACGGCGCGAAGGCGAAGTCTGGGACATTTCGCCCGCCGAACGGCGTTCACCTTATGTGGCTTTCGTCCCGATCATTGAAGGCTGCAATAAGTTTTGTTCGTTTTGCATCGTCCCATACTCGCGAGGAAGAGAAAAAAGTCGTACTCCTGATGAGATCATCGACGAGGTCAATAGACTTCGCGCGCTCGGCTATCGAGAGATTCACCTGATAGGCCAAAACGTAAACAGCTACCGGCCAAAGTCAGAATTAGGATTGGAAGGGTTCGAAGGTGCGACGCCATTTTCACGTTTGCTGCGAGCGGTGGCCGCGACCGGCGTCGAACGCATCAAATTCATGACGTCGTTTCCCAGAGACTTTCATCCTGATATAGTGTTGGCGCTTGAGGAGTATCCAAATCTTTGTGATTGGATCCACTTGCCGGTGCAGTCCGGCAGCGACCGTATCTTGAAGGCCATGCGACGCGGCCATAACTCGGCCGATTATCTGCGCCGGGTTGAAGCAATCAAAAAGTCGACGCGTCGTCTATCGCTAACCAGCGATATGATCGTTGGGTTCCCGGGTGAGTCGGAAGCGGATTTTGAAGAAACCATGCGGCTGGTGCGCGAGTGCGAATATGATGGCTTATTCATTTTCAAATACTCGAAACGCAAGGGCACTCCCGCTGAGAAACTCGCAGATCCAATTCCCGAAGCTGAGAAAACTCGACGTTTCATGGCTTTGGAAGCGTTGCAGGAATCGATTCAGCAGCGAATCTATGCCGACTACGTTGGCCGTCGCGTGAGTGTCCTGGTTGAAAAGGAAAGCGCGCGATCTGCCGCCGACATGACAGGCCATTCGACCTGTCAGAAGGTGGTCAACTTCCGGAGCGATAAAACTCCCGCGGGTGAGATCGTTGAAGTTTTGATTTCGCAGGCGAAGCCGTACAGTCTGTATGGCGAGCTAGTGAATTAGTTTTAGTTACGTAAGCACGGCACATACATATTTGGACCATCTATAGATCAGGGTTATTAAGGCAAGCAGTCATGGAGATCGAGGTAAAAATCAGGGCGTTGATGATGGATCCGAATACCGGCACGCCGATCATTATCCTCAAGGACGTGGACAGCGACACCATGTTGCCGATCTGGGTTGGCGCCTACGAGGCCAACGCCATCGCCCTCGAGATTGAAAAGATTGCGCCGCCGCGGCCTATGACCCATGACCTGCTGCGCAACCTGATCATTGAACTCGGAATTCAGGTTGATCGAGTAGTCGTCACCAGTTTGCGCGACAACACTTTTTTCGCCGTAATCGAAATGAGCATGAGCGACGGTAACCGCCTGGTGCTCGACTCGCGGCCGTCCGACGCGATTGCGCTCGCGCTGCGGGCTGATTGCCCAATCTATGTGGATGCCGACGTCATCAAGGCCTCGCGGAACAATGTGCCCTCCGAAGAGGAGAGCGGGGAAGAGTCGACTCTGGGCGAGGAAGAGTGGCCCGACGTGATTGGGGAAGCCGGCGACTTGCCGATGTAATCACAAACCCTCCTGCCATCGCAGGTGGTTCTGACCAAACGAATGATAATCGCGATCGCAAATCAAAAAGGTGGCGTCGGCAAGACCACCACAGCTATCAATCTGGCTGCCGCCTTCGCCCGGCTGGGCAAGCGCGTGCTGCTGCTTGATCTCGATCCGCAGGCGAACAGTTCGATTTCGTTTCTCGATCCGCGATCGGTTGAACGCTCGGCGTATGAACTGATGACTGACGGCGAAGCACCGGTGGCCCAGACCGTCTACCGCACCCCAGTCGAAGGTCTCGACATCATTCCAGCGCGCATCAACATGGCCAAGTTGGAAGCTAAGCTGATTGGCGAGTTTGACGCGCCCTTCCGGCTCAAGGATCGGCTGCAGCCGTTTCACGAAGACTATCCGATCATCGTGATCGACACGCCGCCCACGCTCGGTCTGATCACTGTGAACGCCCTCGTGGCTGCAACACACGTGCTGGTGCCGATTCAAACTTCTTATTTTGCCCTCGAGGGCACCGACGATTTGCTGGAAACGATCCAAAAGGTCAGGGCACGTCCGAATCCCGGCCTGGAGCTGTTAGGCGTGCTGGTCACACTTCACGACAAACGCACCACGCTCGCGCGTGAAGTTCTGGATCAAATCAGGACCGTTTTCGGCGACAAGCTTTTTAAGACCGTGATCACAAAGAGCGTCAGGCTTGAGGAGTCGCCGGCTTACAAAGAAGCAATTTTTAGTTTTGCCCCAAATTCATCGGGCGCAATTGAATATGGAAATCTATGTGATGAGGTAATGAGCCGTGTCTAAGAGGGGATTGCCGACTGGACTTCAAATGCGCCACGACGCCCACTATGTCGAGGAGCTATCGATTGCTCAACCTGTATCCGTGGGCCGAATGATTCCGCTCGACAAGATCGATCCGAATCCCGAACAGCCGCGCACCGAGTTTGGCGATCTGACGGAGCTGACTGCGTCGATTGCCGACAAGGGCGTGCTGGAGCCGTTGCTGGTGAAGCCGGCTCGCGCAACCGGCCGCTGGATGATTATTGCTGGTGAACGTCGTTTCAAAGCTGCGACCCTGGCTGGATTAACCGAAGTGCCATGCGTCGAGATGGAAGTGGACGACAATACGGTCGCCGAGATTGCGCTGATCGAAAACATGCAGCGCAAGGACTTGACCGTTTGGGAAGAGGCGGATGGCCTGGTGGCGCTCTGCGAAAGATTTGGCTATACCCATGAAGAGGTTGCGCGCAAACTCGGCAAGAGCCGCAGCAGCGTGACCGAGTTGCTCTCCATCGGCGCCATCCCGAGTGACGTCCGTGAGGTTTGCCGCAATGCGGACGTTTCCGCGAAGTCAGTCCTCCTGCAGATCGTGCGTCAACCTGATGACGAGAGCATGAGGCGCCTCGCGAATCAGATTACCTCCCGTGGATTGACGCGCGAAGACGCGCGCGAAGTGCGACGTCAGGAGATGGGCCCGCGTATCGCTCCCGAAGTTAAGCCGTATACCTACAAATACGTC